>CAYFVX010000577.1:0-3799 GCA_964346425.1 uncultured Chloroflexaceae bacterium
ACAGTAAAAGAGACCGAAGAACTGGATAGTTTTTCGGTAGACATTCGACACTGATACAAGGTGGCTTGAAAAGGCGAGAGGGAGCAGCACCGTCTGGCAACTGGAGCTTATTTCGGGGAGAATCGGGACATAAAAAAGCCCCCCACATCACACGACGTAGAGGCCAAAGGACAAAGGACACCAGGAATCATCCAGAACCAGCAGTATCACTGGCTAGAAAGGACGTAAACCTGCCATTTTGAGGCTCCGTTCGGGATGCGGTTGAAAACCATACGGCGCACTATTTCGCCGCAAGCCACATTGTCATTACCGTCCATATAGCCTCACTACTAACTCAACTGGATGTGTCTTTCCGCCTTTGGAAAAATCGCACATTCGCTCTTACGAATGGGGCGGTTGTGTTGCCACACTTGCGCAGCAAACACCACCCACTATTCCGGCGCCAGATGAGTAAGAACCCTTGCCCATCACATAGGCTAGTGTACATTATACACTTGAATAAAAGCAATGTCAAACCAAAACACCAAAACCAAAAAACTTGCACAACCAATGAACTTACAAATAGCCCATACTACTCATAATGCTGCCCAATCACAGAAAGAGCAGTAACGCACTGCTATGCACAATGGTCGTGACGAGGAGCGTTGCTCCTTTTGATGGATTGAGGTGACAGGACTTCAATAGGAATGGAACCAGCACCCCTGCAATGGGAGCTATCAGCATGGCCCCCCATGTAGCAAGACCAGCAATCACCCCCAACACAATATTGCCCTGCCAGAACCAGCCAGCAATACCAACCAGCCCACCAATAAGCAGACCATTTGTCACGCCGATTGCCAGTTCACGGCTGACGATCTGTCGGATATTTGTTCGGTTTATTTTACCCAACATGAGCGAACGTAGGAAGAATGTCAGCGTTTGCATGCTGGCATTACGACTCTGACCTGCAACCACCGGCATAAAGGCGGCGAGAATAGCCATCTGGGTAATCATATCGCTGAAAAGGCTCACAATCCATGCCAGCAGAAAAACACTGACCATATTAGACAATAACCAGGAGATACGACCGCTGGCATTTTCCAAAACTCCGCCATCAATTTCTTCATTTTTCCCCACGCCGTTCAGGTGATACATTTCTTCGGTTGTTTCATCCTTGACGGCCGCAATTAACTCATGCGTATCTACCGCACCAACCAGACGACCATCTTCATCTACAACGGGAAGAGCCATTAAACCGGTCTCACGCATCAAACGGGCCTGTTGAGCCAGCGATGCATCAGGTGGCAGGGTGATAGTGCGGCGGTCCATCAATTCAAAGAGACGCGCTCCTGGTGGTGCGATAATCAGTTGACGAAGACTTACGACACCGACCAGATGTTCTTCATAATCGGTAACAAAGAGATAATAAATGCAATCATTTTCGGTTTGCATCTGGCGAAGTGCGTCAATTGCCTGCTGCACAGTCACCTGTTGAGGAAAACTGAGGGCAGGTGCATACAGTGGACGCAACGATGTGGATGATACGGGCATTTCGTGGACACGGACAACAGGTGGCCGGAACATGTCCAGGCCGGCAACGGTTCGAGTGGCGAGCATGTTTCCCTCCCATGAGCTTTTAGTGCCGCTGGTTCATGTAGTCCAACGACAGGCGATTACCTGATGACGGGTCGCCACGCTTCAGAGAAGGGAGAAAAAAATAAACCCCCGGATGTTTTTATGAGGACCGGGGTAGAGGAAAATATCCTGACAAGTGAAATACTCAACGTGAATCACAGAACGTTCACAGTGAGCATTGACTATCCCCGGTCACAGCGTAGAGAACAAAATACGCAGCGACCCATACTACGGGAACTGAGATAATTACTACTATCCATCTTCTACCTTTAGAAAGCATCTCTAGCGAGTCGAGAAAACCAGGCTACCTTGTTTCTTTTTCTCTTCTCCAGCACACACCAGCACTCTGCTCTCTCAGGCCAGAATGCTCTTTTCTAGAACTACTAACCTGACAGAAACACTTCTGGTTGCTGTGTTTTTACTTAAAAGAAAATTCTTACATGTACCGGCACTCTTACTGATCGCAAGATGTATAAGAATGCTATGCCAGGAGATGCGCGGATACCTTATGCTCTCTATGGTAGCATAATCGTATGCTTTATGCAAGGAGGTTTTTTTCCTGCACCTCAACCGTATCACGTACCGCTTGATTCTGGTGTTTCAACGGGGTTTTTCCTGGTACAACCAGGGTATAGATAGACTCCAGTTGGCGAGCGGCCTGTTCCCATGAAAATTCAGCAACCGCCCGATGGCGTCCTGCGGCTCCAAGTTGAGCGGCGAGTGGTGGGTTTTCAAGCAGCAGGGCAATTTTTTCTGCCAGGTCTTCCACACTGCCCATCTGTGCATATATGCCAATGTCACCGAGAATTTCGCGGCTCACCGGCGAGTCAAACGTCACAACCGGCAGACCAGCAGCCATATAGTTGCTGATTTTGCCACTTCCTTCTGTGAGGCTCATTTTTGGTGCCACCGCCACATCACCGAGCGCAAGATAGGCATGCGCATCCTTGTAGAGGATACGACCAGGGAGTGTCACCCGATCGGCAATGCCCAGAGACTTTGCATAGGCATAATAGCTGGCCGGGTCGGGATAGCCCATAATGAGAAAATGGACATCTGGCAGGCGGGGAACAAGTCGTTGTGCTGCTTGCAGCAAAACATTTGTCCCTTGATAGGGGGCAAGCAAGCCGAGATAGACAACCAGCCGGCGGCCTTCAGGGATGCCCAGTTGCGCACGAAGCTCTCGTCGTTGTTCTTTCCAGGCTGGCGAGTGGTCAAAGGGACGGAAACGATTGGTATCTACCCCATCTATGAGGGTATGCAACCGATGTGGCGCAACGGCGTTTTCTTGTCGCAGCATGTGGGCAGCGTTGTGGGTCGAAGTGACCACTGCATCCGCCCAGCGATTGATGCGTTGTTCCACATATTTGAGCACCGGGTAGAAAGGACTGGTTCGTTTAATGAACCCATGATCCAGCATCTCGCTGGTCATGCTCCCTTGATAGTCGAGCACCAGCGGAACACCGAGCATCCGTTTGAGTACCACGCCCATCAAGCCAGCTTCATGCGTATGCGCATGGATAATATCCGGGCGCAACTTTTGGGCCACACGCAGGCTGCGCCAGGATAGCCCGACATCAAGATAGAGTTTGTGGCGTGAGGAACCGACCATGGCCCGTTTGATCCAGGGAACATCCCATGAGCGATGAAGCTCTATTCCTGGAACATCATTACCATTATGGTAGGTTACCAACACAACCCTATGTCCCAGGTTCTGGAGGGAACGTATTTCTTCAAGGATACGCACATGGCAACCGTAATCGGAAAAGAAACTGGTCGAAGCAATCATCAAAATCTTGTCAGGCACGCCCGGTCCTTTCTTTCTACGCTGCGGTTTTTTGTTCATGACAAACAAAACGACGAACGTGTCAACATCCGCCGTTGGAATCTGCTATGCTTGATTTTCCTTTTCCCATCGTAACGAAAGTGTATTGTACCGCAGCCTGGGGGAGTGTGCAACTTCATATATGGAGGTAACTGTTCAGAAGTGGGTGAAGGGCCTCACGCAAAGGCACAAAGGTCCGATCAGGACTGGAACCACGAATAGCACGAATAACACGAATGTATCGCTCCAATGGAAAATATGCGAGATAAAAAGCGTGTCTATTTTATAAGCAATCAAACGAAGTTGGTATTATTATCGTTCCTTTGATATGTGGCATTCTGTTGCATTCTCTGTCCTTTT
>CAYFVX010000578.1:0-3790 GCA_964346425.1 uncultured Chloroflexaceae bacterium
AAACCATACTGACAATGTCGCCAGAACAACGCCACACAATGGGTATGGTCGGTCGGAAAAAGGTAGAAGAACGATACGCATGGGAACGTATTGGGCAAAAACTCGAAGCCCTTTACCGCGAGGTTCTTGTGGAACGACGTAAAATCGACTCCTGACGTATCATTTGGACCGAACGTTCTAACCCTGCACCCAACAATCCAGAACAGGCAAAATAGTAACAGATAGGTTTTTTCGCTTTTCAAAGCGATGCTTTTTGGGGGCTTCGTTCCTCAAAAAGCAAGATACAGCAGTCCTGATCCAATTGTAAAACAGACTCATTGCATTAGGCTTTTGCAAAAGCTTATGACGGGTTAGATTTACAACTCAAATCGGACGGCCATATGTCCTTATTTGGATAGTATTCCAGCAAGCTTTGGGAGAACAACTCAACGTAACAGGGGGAAAACATGAAAGTAGCTATTCTTGCGGGTGGCGCAGGAACACGACTGGCGGAAGAAACAGTAACCAAGCCAAAAGGTATGGTCGAAATCGGAGGACATCCAATACTCTGGCACATCATGATGCATTACTCGCATTATGGGTTCAACGATTTTCTTATCGCACTGGGTTATAAAGGCGAAGTTATCAAAAAATACATCCTGGAATATGGCTCACTCGCCAGCGATCTGGTCGTCAACGTCAAAACCGGTGAAGTGCAAAAAAAAGGCGAGAGCAATCCAGAATGGATCGTTGAACTTGTAGACACCGGCCCAAACACCGAAACTGGCGGACGCATCAAACGACTTGCCGAACATATTGGCAACGAAACCTTTATGCTCACCTGGAGCGATGGCGTTTCGGATGTCAACATACATGACCTGATCGCATTTCATCGCTCACATGGCAAACTGGCAACCCTGACAGCCGTCTCCCCCATTGCACGCTTTGGCTACCTCCAAATGGACGGTCATCGGGTCATACGCTTCTCCGAGAAATTTCAAGGCGACGAAGGGTTAATCAACGGAGCCTTCTTTGTGCTCGAACCAGGCGTCTTCGACTACATTGATGGCGACGACACCTCCTGGGAACGGGTATCTATGGCGCGATTGGCCGAAGATGGGCAACTCATGGCCTATCCACATAGAGGCTTCTGGCGGTGTATGGATACCCTGCACGACAAACGAACACTGGAATCAATCTGGAATTCGGGTAATCCACCCTGGAAAACATGGGAGTAAAAAATATGCGCGTTCTTGTAACTGGACACCAAGGATATATTGGCGTGGTACTGGTGCCAATGTTGCTCGAAAAAGGCTATGACGTCGTTGGAATGGATAGCGACCTGTTTGCCGGCGCAACATTTGGTGCGCCACCGGTCGATGTCCCTGCTATCGAAAAAGACATCCGTGATGTTGAAGCGGCTGATGTCGAAGGTTTTGATGCTCTCCTGCACCTGGCAGGACTCTCGAACGACCCGCTCGGCAACCTGAACCCCGACCTCACGTATGAAATCAACCATCAAGCATCTGTGCGGCTGGCTACCCTGGCAAAAGAAATGGGTGTTTCCCGTTTCGTCTTCTCCTCATCCTGCAGCAACTACGGAGCCGCAGGCGATACTATCCTGGATGAAGAAGCCGCGTTCAATCCGGTCACCCCCTACGGACGTTCAAAAGTCCTGGTTGAGCAAGACGTTGCGAAACTGGCCGACTCTTCCTTCAGCCCGACCTTTCTGCGCAACGCAACCGCCTATGGTGTCTCATCGCGCCTGCGCTTTGACCTGGTGCTCAACAACCTGGTTGCATGGGCATTCACCACGGGCAATGTCCTGATCAAAAGTGATGGAACCCCCTGGCGTCCTATTGTCCACATCGAAGACATCTCTCGCGCCTTTATAGCCGTGCTCGAAGCACCACGGGACGCCATCCATAATCAAGCATTCAATGTAGGCCGCGATGAAGACAACTACCAGATTCGCGACCTGGCAAAGATTGCCAGCGACACCGTGCCGGGCAGCACAGTAGAAATTGCCGGTGAGACGGACGACCCGGAGAAACGCAAATTCAATGTTGGCAAAGATACGCGCAACTACCGCGTCACCTGTCGCAAAATCCAGCAGACGCTTCCCAACTTCCAACCCCAATGGGACGCGCGAAAAGGGGCGCAGGAGCTTTATGAAGCATACAAGCAGGTAGGTTTAACGCGGGAAGAATTTGAAGGTCCGCGCTATCAGCGTATTGCCCATATCAAAGAACTCTTGAGTTCTGGCAGATTAAGCGATGCGCTACGCTGGGTAAAGCAATAAAAATCGTGCGAACAGAAGGAGACCAGTAGACATGGTATATCAGGTTGAGCAAAACTGTCGTTCGTGTCGTTCCTCCAATCTCGAAGACATCCTCGCCTTTGGGGAGACACCCCTGGCAGACCGCCTGGTGACAGAGGAACAACTACAGGAACAGGATATCATGGTTCCGCTCACCCTCGCTTTCTGTCCAGATTGTGGACTGGTGCAGATACGGGAAACCGTGTCCCCCGAAGTCCTGTTTGGTGGCGATTATCCCTACTTCTCGTCTGTCTCAAAAAGCTTGCGAGAACACTTTGCAGCCAGTGCTAGAAATGTGATAGCAACCCGCGGACTAAACGAAAACAGTCTCGTCATTGAAGCGGCCAGCAACGACGGCTACATGCTCAAAAACTTTGTCGAGCAAAACATCCCCGTGCTTGGGATTGACCCGGCGAAAGGGCCAGCAGAAGCAGCCCAGAAAGCCGGTATCCCTACCATGCATACGTTTTTCACGGAAGCCCTTGCACGCCAGCTCCGCGACGAAGGCCGGGCAGCAGATGTCTTCCTGGCAAACAATGTGCTCGCCCATGTGCCAGACCTGAACGGCTTTGTGAAGGGCATTGCAACCCTTTTGAAAGAAGACGGCATGGCGGTTATCGAAGCTCCCTATGTGGCTGACTTAATTGACCATTGTGAATTTGATACCATCTACCACCAGCACCTTTGCTACTTTTCCGTGACCGCGTTGGACTGCCTCTTTCGCCGCCATAACCTCTGCTTAAACGACGTCCAGCGCACCACCGTGCATGGTGGCTCACTTCGCCTCTTTATCCAGCCGCGCGAAGCAGTTTCCGGAACGGTCAAAAACCTGTTGCAGGAAGAACACACCCGCCATATTGACCAGATCGAATACTATCACGATTTTGCCGAACGGGTGCGTAGTCTGCGCCAGACACTCATGGACTTGCTCAACGACCTGAAACAACAGGGTAAGCGTATCGCCGCCTATGGAGCCGCAGCCAAAGCCACCACCCTGCTGAGCTACTTTGAAATAGACCGCACATTGGTAGACTTTGTCGCCGACCTGAACCCCTACAAGCATGGACGCTACATGGGCGGCAATCATATTCCCATCGTCCCACCCGAACGGCTCGTTCAGGACCAACCAGACTATGTCTTACTCCTGGCATGGAACTTCGCAGACGAAATATTGCGGCAGCAAGAAACCTATCGGAAAGAAGGAGGCCAATTTATCATTCCCATTCCAGAAGTCAAAGTTGTTTAGCATTGTCAGGTTGGTAGTTTGTTGTGGCTAAGGCCACAACAAACTACCAACCTGACATCTCTGATGCGTTACATCGCATATGAGCTGAGGAGTTTGTGGCGCGGCAGCATCGCAAACCATTCCCATTTTGTAGTCGAAAAAACCACACACCCACTCCCATTGGATTGGTCTCGAAGCCGCCAGTGAGCAACGGGACGAAATCGTGTACGCGAAAATATGGAAACTCTATCTTGACCTCTGCAATA
>CAYFVX010000579.1:0-3788 GCA_964346425.1 uncultured Chloroflexaceae bacterium
GGATGGGACGCGGCGTTAGCCACGATACGGTAGTTTGCGAGAGGAATGGTTCAAAAACTTTGCCACCCTTATGTTATAATCAAACTGCATCCTATCAACCTCCCGTGCTGTCCAGGTACCCTGCACACGGAGATACCAGGAGGGATGATGAACCAGCCAATTATCCACGTGCGTGATGTGGTCAAAACGTTTCGGGTTGGTGACACCGACGCCACCATTTTACACAAGCTCTCGTTTACCGTTCATGCGGGTGAATTTGTCAGTATTGTCGGGCCGTCAGGCAATGGCAAATCTACCTCATGGGCGCACTCTCGATAAGTGTAATTGAACGGACCCGCGAAATTGGTGTCTTGCGGGCAATTGGCGCACAAACTCCCCATCTCATGCGCATGCTAATCCTTGAGGGTGTGGCACAGGTGAGCATCAGTTGGCTGGCGGCCGTGCCGCTCTCGTTTGTGTTCGGGCAGTATATGGCAGCGTTGATAGGCCATGCCCTCTTTGATGTCAACCTCGATTACCGCTACCATGTGTGGGAAGTCTTCTTCTGGCTGGTGGCGGTGCTGGGCATTGGTGTGTTTGCTTCTGTGCTGCCGGCTCGCAACGCTGCCCGCATCAGTGTGCGCGAAAGCCTCTCCTATGAATGAGCATGATCATGGCTGGTGTTAAAACCGTTGAGTCTGCTATAATTAAAGAGAGAGTGAAAAACGCGGCTACTGAAACGTTTTGGAGCAAACACATATGACGATTACGGTCAAAGATGTTGAGGATTTTGTGCAGGTGTTGAAAGAACATCCAGAATGGCGACAACGCGTCGTGCAAGTCCTGTTAGACGATGAACTGTTGGAGATGCCAGCGGCAGTGCGCAGGTTTTTCGAGGAAATGCAGTTGCTGAAGGCAGAGATGAAAGCACTCACCGCACGGGTAGACCGGCTCGAACTGCAAATGAATGAACAGTTCGACCAGTTGAATGAGCGCATAAACCGGTTTGAGCAACGCACCGATGAACGCTTTCGCCAGGTGGATGAACGCTTTCGCCAGGTGGATGAACGCTTTCGCCAGGTGGATGAACGCTTCGACCGGATAGAGCTACGGTTGGATAACCAGGACAATCAAATAGGCATGCTCATAGGCGAATCAATGGAATCGCGCTACCGTAACCATATTGGTGCCTTCTTTGGGCGTGTTTTGAAACGTGCGCGGGTTGTTTCTCTCCATTCTCTTGAAGAAGAGCTTGAAACACGGCTAAGCGATGATGAAGTCGTGGAGCTATTACTTCTCGATTTGCTTGCCCGCGGCAACCTCAAAAACCATCCCGAACGTCCAACCATATGGTTGGCGTTGGAAATTTCCGCAACTATCAATACCAACGACGTGACACGAGCACGGCAACGTGCAGACCTGCTCAAGAAGGCGGACTACCCAACGCTTGCCGTCGCCGGCGGCAAAGCGTGTTCACGTGATGCGGCAGAACTGGCGCAACAGACGAAGGTGGTCATTGTGCAAGATGGTGGTGAAATGAGCGGATGGGACGCGGCGTTAGCCACGATACGGTAGTTTGCGAGAGGAATGGTTCAAAGGGGGATGGTAGACAATGGACCGTAGCCCCCCCCGACCCTGGCTCCAAAACTTGCAAGCCATTGAACTCTATGGTATATTCCCTGACGAAAGCTAGAGGAGCATTCTCAACAGTAATCTCCTGCAAGTGTAGTAGAGTTGATACCATGAAGGCTTTGATTTTTCGCCAGCACGGTGGGCTGGAACAACTTGAGTATACAGACATGCCAGAGCCAGTCGTTGGCCCCGAAGAAGTATTGATACGGGTCAAAGCGGTTGCACTCAACCACCTCGATGTCTGGGTACGCCGTGGGTTCCCTGGACAATACCTCACCCTCCCACACATCGGCGGAAGCGATATGGCAGGCATCGTGGAAGCAGTCGGCGATAACGTTCCTGAACTCTGGGAGGGGAGCCATGTGGTCATCAACCCGGCCCTCATCTCAGACCATAGCGACCCATTTCCCGACATCAGCATCATCGGTGAGCACACACCCGGCGGTTTTGCCGAATATGCCGTGGTGCCGGTTGAAAACATGCTCCCCATTCCGCCTGATCGCTCCTTCGCTGAAATGGCATCCACACCGATGGTTTTTCAGACGGCATGGCGTGCGTTGATCACGCGGGCACAGATACGGCCGGGCGAACGGGTGCTCATTGTCGATTCCGGCGGCGGTTTTGCCAGTGCTGCTATTCAAATTGCAAAACTGGCCGGCACATATGTCTATGCTGCCACCAACGCACCTGAAAAGGTTGAACAGGCATATGAACTTGGTGCCGATGAGGTCATCAACACGCAGGAAGAAGATTTCGCCAAGACCTTCCTGCAACGCACCGCCAATCGTGGCGTAGATGTCGTGCTCGACCATGTGGGTGCCGAGACGTGGGAATCCAGCATGCGCGTGCTCAGTCCTGGCGGACGGTTGGTTTCTGTTGGGGCCACCAGTGGCAATACTGCTCAGATCAACATCAATCAGCTCTTCTGGAAGCAACTGAGCCTGCTGGGAACCAAAGCATCTACCCATCCTGAGTTTCGGGAAGTCATAGAGCTTGTGCTGGCAGGTCGTCTGCAACCAGTCGTAGACCGGGTTATGCCGCTACAGGAAGGGCGTGAGGCGCAGCGTATGATGGAAGATGGGACCGTGTTTGGCAAAATCGTTCTCGAACCCTGATCCATCGCGCGGTTTGCACCACAAGAGAATGTATCATCGCCTGTGAACATCTGCTGCTGGCTGATGTATTCACAGGCATACCCACATGCACGCACCTTTCAGACTGCACCGCCATCTTCCACTCATCCTGGCTCTGGGCCTCGGACTGGTCCTCCGCCTTGTGCTCTGGGATAATCTGCCGCGTCAGGGCATGATCGGCGACGAAGCGGAATATCTGGCGGCTGCCAACTGGCTGGCGCAGGGTCGCGGCTTTACCTGGCATCAGCAATGGCTCTGGACGCGTGCGCCTCTCTATCCGCTGTTTCTCGCCTTCCACATACGGCTCTTTGGCATGAGCCTCATCCCTATCTTTATCAGCCAGACGGTGCTGAGCCTGTTCAACGTTGTGCTGGTCTATTTCATCGCCTGCAAGATTACCCGCTCCTCTTACCCTGACTTCCAGCCCCAAACCCCTGACCGGCATTCTGCATTCTCCATTCTCCATTCTCCATTCTCTCCCCCCGCGTTGGCCGCGCTGCTGGCTGCCATTTTCTTCCCGCTCGCCACGCACGCGCAAATCCTCTTGAGCGAAACGCTCTACCTGACGCTATTGCTCAGCGGCATAGCTCTGCTGGCACACTGGGCAGACCGCACGGCACACCTGCGCTGGCTGGTGCTGGCTGGTGGGGTGTTCGGGCTGGCAACGTTGACGCGTGGCCTGACGCTTGGCTTCCTACCACTGGTAGCAGCGTGGGTGTGGTGGGTAGGAAGAAGTTACCTGCCCTCATCCCCCGGCCCCTTCTCCCCCAGGGAGCAGGGGAGGACGGATATCCATAGTCGTCAACGTAACGGGTATTTCACCGCGCTTTCACCCTCTCCCCAACCCCTCTCCCATCCAGACTCTGATGGGAACGTCCGTCCAATTCCTGGGAGCGCAGGCGGCTCGCCTGCCCCAGGTAGGGGTTTGGCGGTGCCAAACCCCTACCTGATAACCAATCCCCCCTTTACCATCAGAGTCCCTGGGGGAGAGGGGAGGACGGATATCCATAGTCGTCAACGTAACGGGTATTCCACCGCGCTTTC
>CAYFVX010000580.1:0-3777 GCA_964346425.1 uncultured Chloroflexaceae bacterium
CCATCTCCTGTGCGGACCTTTGCGGCTTTGCGCCTTTGCGCGAACCCCTGCCCGGACGTTACCCACAGAGTCCTGGATGGGCGAGGGGTTTGGGGAGCGGGTGAAGGTATGGTTGCATCTCCCCCCAATCCATCTCCATTGCCTACACCTCCAGCTCATCGCGTGCAAGCTGGTCAGTCGTAACCCCAAAGAAATCCGCCACTTTGATCAGCATCTCCACATTTGGCTTCCGCTCTCCCACTTCCATCTTGTAAATAAATGTTCGGCCTACTCCAAGACTGTCACCAACATCACGGAGGGACATGTTCTGTCGTTCGCGCAAAGTACGCAGTTTTTCCGGGAACCGTTGCATTGACACCCAATGAAAGTTCTGTTGAAATGTCCCCTTATAGGGGAACAGTTCATCAGAGAAAAAGCATGCTTATTGTACTTGAAAGGACTGGCCTGCGCTATTGGAAATAACGATGCTTGATTGACACATCAGAAAATATCTGCCCCGCACTGCGCCAACAGTGCGGGGGAGTCATGAGAATGTACCGCTTTCTCGGTTGCGCGTACCGTCTCTCTATGATAATGATACCACAACAACCGGAGGAGGAGAAAATGATACACGATTTTCCGATTTGCTGTGCAATCGGGTAATGTGAAAGGAGCAGATAGGATGGGTACACACTCGTTAGACGACCTCATGCGCAAATGGCAGCATGAGCACTTGACCGCCGAGCAAATGATCGGGCAATTGCTGCAGCATGTGGAGGTGCTTTATGAGCGGCTACGGCTCGTAGAGCGGCGCGTGGGTAGCCTGGCGGAATCCACCGCCAGACAGGACCGGCAGGCGGAAAAGCCGTAGTAGCAGGGTAACTGTTCAGAAGTTGGGGAAAGCAATCCTGGGAACGTGGGCAGGATGCCCGCATCAAGCAGGCGAGCCGCCCGCGCTCCCAGCGTTTTCCCGCGAATGTGAACAGATACGCAGCCCCTTCGCATTATCGTGGTGGATATGACGCGAACCGCACAGCAGACGGGCGGGTTTTGCCGCGAAAGAAACGGATAGACGGGCAGATCTGCAAAAACCTCGTTTTGTTTATTCGTTTCGGATTAGGGGCAGATAGAGTGTCCCCTGCGCAGCGTTCTGGTTTTGCAGAATTATCGTTTGCTGCGTATGAGTATCACCTCCAGGGTTGACTACTACCTCCATCGTACCAGTTGCGGAACCATCCCATGAAGCATAATCTATTGCATAGTTGCTTCCTGTCGGAATAGACAGTTGGTCGGATGCAAATGTCTGTTGCCCGGCTGAACGGGTGGTACGGCGTACATTGAGTTCATAGGGGAGTTGCTCTTTTTGCATATTGAGCTGGTTATTGCTATTGCTCAGCGTGACTATCTGGTTGCTGGTGTCTACCGCCATGTCTACGCTCTGTCCATCACCCACCAGGACGTTGTTAATACTGAAGGTGTGGCTGATATCTGTTTTGTCAACCGCCATGGAAAGGTCTATTTCTTCTGCCTGGCTGGTCTCATAGGATGCCTGCTTTCCATCGGTGGCAATTGCCAGTTCAGCAGATGGTTCGGATTGCAGTTGGGTGGCTGACCACAATGTAATATCCTTTGCAGTGACGGCGTATCCTGGCCCAATCTGTGCAACGCTGGCGAGTTCTTGTTGTGGTTGTTGGGTTCTGCTATTGACCTGGATGGTGTAGTTGCTATCGGCAGGTACATAGTAGATGGGTGCGGTATCGGTATTACCACCAGCCATAAGATTGAGTTTGAATGCGCTATCAATCTCATTGACAAAGGTGTCACCTGTATAGCCTATGCGTTGCCCCAGGCCGTTTTCGATCAACACCTGTGCATTATTGCTTGACCAGATCAGTGCCATTTTTGATTCTTGACACCAGGGAGTACAAGTCGGGTGTTCCAGCAGGGATTCCATGTCCAGATAGGAGGACAACTGACCAGTAGTTGTGTTGTTGAGTTGAGCGGGGCTTTCTTGAAACATAAAGTTCAAGTGATTTGGGACTATGGCAAGCGTGTGTGTGGATGCATCACCTATATACCCCATTGTTGGATAAAACCACACGCTACTAATGTAGTTAATGTATAGCCTCCGGATTGTCCGTGGGTGGTTGTTATCATAGATCGCAACCACATACCAACCAGGGCCATATTGATCCTGGACGTCAACAACACCTATGGGAGTTATCGCGTGACCGCCACCACCTGACTGATTATATATCCCAAGCACCAGATCATTTCCAGAATCTGCTTGCGTATATGCGACGATAGCTTCAAGCATCTGGGCTGGAGTCATATTTGTTTGTACACTTTTTTGGACTGCTCCGGCAGGAATAGTTGCTTGCTTGGCGAAATTACCAGCGATGTAGTAGGCAAGAGGCCATTTGAGCGGAATATTTATGGCGTAGTTGAAACCAAAATAGCCGGGGTCTGCCCATTTGCGGAAGAAGTAACCGCTGGTAGCGGCTATTCCATAGCATCTGCCGCCGGTAATGGATTGCTGTACCCCATTCATGAAAGGATAAAGCGTCTGATAGGGAACGCATGATGGTCCGCTACCAACGAGACATGCCTTGTCCCCAAATGTGTACCATACCGCATACGCTCCATACTCTGGTCCTACTGGGCCTTGTCCTAATAACCCGCTATAATTCGCAAAAGAGTATCCATGCCTATTGACGTCGAAGTTGTTATAGGAGATGAGTGTTGAAGCCAGGCTGGTCTCTCCCTCTTTGGGGATCGAAAGAGTTCTCGTAAACGGTTCTGTTGCGAGTTTTTGGGCTAGTTCACGGTGTTTCTTCACAAGAGACGGATCCACGGGTTCCCCTGGCTTGTGCAGGAGACCCTCATCACTGTCCGGGTCGAGTAGTTGTGTTTCAGGGAGTGGGGTGGGAGTTTTCCCATTTTCTCCGTAAGCTGTTCGGGCTGGGTATGCAATCCCGGACAGACCAACGATAAGCATAACGATAAGGAGCATCAGGGATTTCTGCTTGTTATTCTGTTTCATGACCTTCCTCCTTGCTTGTAAATACAGAATACAGCAGTCCTACTAGTCCAAATGTAAAACAAACTCATTGTATCTGGCTTGTGGAAGGGCTAATGCTGAACTTCATTTGCAACTCAGATCGGACTGCTATATAGCAGTCCTGGTCCAAATGTAAAACAAACTCATTGTATCTGGCTTGTGGAAGGGCTAATGCTGAACTTCATTTACATCTCAGATCGGACTGCTATATATAAATACCCTTAAATTGCAGGGTAACACGCGAATAGGGTTTGTCAAGGTTTTTGGAAGAATTAAAACGATTAAAAATGTATATCATACCTATTATTATTGGTTATACCTTTTTGTCAATAGTGTGAAATATCATTTTCACACTATTTATGTAGCTTTTCAATGGGGAAAGGTCTCTTTTGAGAACATCACTTGCGGAAAGCGCACAAATGCACAGTGGGGTGTACAGTATCTTCAAGTTGTGGCTGTCGCAAAAGGGACACAGATGCTGAAACCCTCTCCACATCACGGTCCCCCCCGGTTTCCCATCTCCTTTTCGTCCTTGAAATCCCCCCAACTTGGCGATCCATCGGACCGCCTGGCCCAACATTGGCGGCGAAGCCGGCAAGACATGCGTGCGATGAGTCGCACAATACAACGCCTGCCACTCATCCTCATCAAGCCTCACATGCCCACGGGATGCGCAACGAGCCACCCGAAAACGCCTTTTTACTGATTGGGATGAGCAATTTTGTGTTCGATTGCAA
>CAYFVX010000581.1:0-3775 GCA_964346425.1 uncultured Chloroflexaceae bacterium
TGATGGCGGAACGTTTACCAGAAACAAAGGATGAGTGTATGCAAGCCCAGGATGTAACGGTCGAATGGCTCAAAAGTCTCGATTTTAAGGTTCAATCACCATATAAACCACCAACCATAGAAGGGGTTGTCCTCAAAGATCTGGTTGTTCATCTTGATGGTCGTGGAGATGTCATCGAGTTATGGAGTAAACCCTGGATCGAGCGCGATGGGTTGCTCTATCCGGAACATGTGTACCAGAGTGCCACCGATTACGGGGTGGTGAAATGCTGGCATTTCCACAATATTCATACGGATCAATTTACCGTTACACGCGGCAAACTCCAGGTAACACTGGTGGATTTGCGCCCCGATTCGCCAACCTTCTGCCATGTCAATCCGATTTTTCTCGGTGGGCAACGTCCACGTTTGATCAAGATACCGCCAATGATTATGCACGGCTGGAAAGCCCTGTCGGAACCCGAAGTTATCGTGGTCAATTTCCAATCGCATGTGTATCAGGCTTCTGATGAGTTTCGTGTCCCCTGGGATTGTGTGCTGAGCGAAGTCTGGGAGCCACGCAACGGGTAACCCACCGTGTAGATACGCGCCTGCGGCGCAGCAGCACACCGGTCTGTGTGTTGTTGTTTTTGCGGCTACGCCGCAAAAACAACAACACACAGACCATACTTTATCCACTTCTACCAAATCCGAGTGATTACTTGTATTGACTGGTACGATAGAGCGCATTGCAGTCACTTATCACTCATCACTCATCACTGGTATTAGCCCTGCTCAATCGCATAGGGAATGTGATTCAGGCGCATCACTCGCCCCCCACCATCAATATCAATCGCCACCACATCAATCCGCCACGCCGTCGTATCACCCAGATTATGCGCTTCAAGATAGGTATAGGCGAGAGTAATCAGACGATGCTGCTTATGCAGGGTAATAGACTCTTCTGGCATTCCATGCATCGTACTGCGGCGGGTCCGCACCTCAACAAACACAATCTGCTCACCCTGTTGGGCCACCAGGTCCAGTTCACCCGCCTGGCAACGCCACTTGCGCTCAAGGATACGATACCCATGACGCTGCAGATGCGCCGTAGCAACCTGTTCGCCGAAATCGCCGAGCTGCCGGCGCATATCCCGCCCATGCTGTTCAGCCATCAAAAGTCCCCTACGACAATTGAACAAATTTGGAATCGCCACGCCGCAGCACGCCAATACATTCAAGAAATGCAACAATCACAGGGGGGAGCAAAGAAGCCCCCTCATTGTGAATGCCACGGTCAATCGCCGAAGCCAGTGCGCGTGCATCTTCTGCATTAAATGCTTTATCCAAAAACAAATACCCATCGCGGAGATGTTTTGGAGAAGGTTGCCAACCATTCTTGAGCGCCATACGGAGAAACAGTTTGAAATGATCCTCGGTCAATACCCGTGTATATTTTCCATCTAACGTCTTTAGTTCGTATGTCATCCTTGCACTCCAGAGCAATAGTAGCGTGAGCAACACAATCTTTACGCTCGGCAAAGAGCTAATGACAGGTTCTGCACCAGACGGGAGCGGGGTTCACCTGCTCAGCGGGGGTCACCCCGCAGGGAGCCGCGAGGGAACGGCGTTCCCTCGCAACCTGATTGGAGTGGGGTTTCTCAGTTTTTTCGACGAAGTCGAAAAAACTGAGAAACCCCACCAGCATGGGCTGGCACGCGGTTGTGTGCGTTTTTCGCCTTGCGAAAGCAAAGCCCACTGCAGGTGAACCCCATTGAGGGTTCACCTATCTGCTGGATATTGCAACCTGATTCTGTTGAACGACAGCCACGTTGCAGTCGCCCTGCAAAAACCCGCCTTCTATCATTGTATTCTTGTGTGCTATAATACCATAGTTATCATTCAGGTGCGGAAGTTTTTTCCCATCTTTCAGAATCAACGCGAAAGCACCAGGATTTTCCTGGTGTTCTGGTTTAAGTTAATGGATATGGACGATTTTAAGCATCTTACCTATTACGAATTGCTTGGTATATCGCGCGATGCCACGCTTGAAGAAATCAAACGTGCGTATCGCCAGCAGATAGCCCAATATCATCCCGACTATTACAGCAATGCATCGGCGCAAGAACAGGCGTATGCCAGTGAACGAACCCAGTACATCAACGAGGCATACAACATCCTGACCGACATGAAAAAACGCGCGATGTATAACCAAAAAAGCATTGAGAGTGCCAGGCCCAGAGCGGAGTATGCAGCCACAGCCCAACAATCCCGCGATTATCAGGCCGAGTTGTATGAGCAGGCAACCGACCATTTGAGCGCAGGCCGCTCAATGCAAGCCGTGGCTACCTTGCAAGAGTTGCAAAAGATCAACCCGTTCTACCGAGATAGCGCAACCCTGCTGGCCCGTGCCAAAGCCAGCCTGCAGAACGAGGCAACCGCATCATCATCTGCTCCCTATGAACAACCCCAGCAAACAGCCACTCCCCATGCGGATGAGCAACCACCAACAAATCGCCGTAGCCTCCTGCCACCTATCATCGGGAGCCTGGGTATCCTGGCTCTGCTGGGGCTAATTGCCATCTTCTTCGTCCTCCCACAAATCCAGGTCAACAGTGCCAACACCAACACAGAACCAGCAACCACTGCAACACCGCAGGCTGCGGCCGGCGCACCGACGCAAATTCCCCCAACCACCGTAGCCACTTCCACACCGGCCAATCAGCCTGCCCAACAACCTGCAACTCCTCCCCCATCTTCCCAACCCAATGAAGAGCCGACGGCTGCATCGGGGCAATCGTCTGATGTGCGGGCAAAAGGTACCTTGATTGAACGCTACGACTTCACCCAGGGAGATGAATGGGCAACCATGCAAGGCGACACCTGGCGCGTTGGCCCTGAAAATGGCACATACCGCATCAGCGTTGAATCAGGCATGGGCAATATCTGGAGCTATCACACATCACCGGCCGGTATGAGCTATCGCCTCGCCGCAGACGTCCAGGTGCAGGGTGGGGCAGGTGGACTGGTGATGCACTATCTGGATAGTAATAATTATGTTGCCTTCCTCATTGACCCGGCGAATACCACCTACTGGATTGAACACCACCACGAAGGTACGACTACCACTATCGCCGAAGGCACAAGCCAGACCATCCAGCCTGATGAAACCAGCACAAACCGCCTGGAAGCAGTCCTTGAAGGCAGCATTATCCAGGTAGCTATCAACAACTCATCCATAGACACGCTGGTGATAGACAACCTGGTGCCCACCGACATGTATGGGCTACTGGCAAACGCCAGCGAGCAAAGTACGACCGCCTGGTTTGATAATGTTGAGATACGAACCGTGAGGTGATTATGCGAATGAGAAGACCAACCGCAGGCGTTGCGGTGCTGCTTGCCATCCTGCTGCTTGTTTTGCACAGTGGATGGTCTTCGCTGCAACCCGTTCCTCCGTTACCATTCATCCATACCCCATCCATAGCCCATGCCAATCCGCCAGCCAGCTATGCGCATGAATATCGCAACACCCACTATGGATTCAGCTTTCGCTACCCGTCTGGCTGGGCATTGCAAGAAAACCGGAACTTGATTTTATTGACCCGCCACACCACAACCCTGTACATCAGCTATCGCTGGCTCACCGAAGATACCATCATCTACGATACTTCCACACCCCTTGGCACCTTTCAAGCGGATGGCACAACACCATTTCTCAGCAAGAAACTGCTGCGCCGCTTGCTGGTTTTTGAAGGAAAAGAAAAAGGGGTGTATTATCATCCGCCGGAAGTGTT
>CAYFVX010000582.1:0-3769 GCA_964346425.1 uncultured Chloroflexaceae bacterium
GGGTTCTTTTCCTCGAAAAAGTCTCCACATGTGAGCCACTACCCACTCTCCCCTATCCCCCACTCCTCCGGCACCTGCGACACCTTCTCGCGGCCGGTCGGCACATGCACCGGCTTGCCGAGCGGCCGCACGCGCAACGTGCCATTGGCATACGCTTGAAGACGCTCACGCGCCAGCGCAACATAGTCCGCTTCCTTCTCGCTGCCAATAGCGCGACGGTTGTGCATCAGCGCAGCTATCAGCGAACTTCCTACCCCCGCATACGGGTCAAAGACGCGGTCGCCCTCATTGGACAGAGCCAGCACACAGCGTTCGACCAACTCCACCGGAAACTGGCAAGGGTGCGTGGTCTTTTCGGGATGGTTGGATTTGACATTGGGAATGTCCCACAACTCCGCCTCCCAATCATGCACGACGATTTCCCAGATATCCGAGGGATTTTTGCCCCTGGGGTTGCCAGAAGGTTTGCCCTTGTTTGGTCCCTTATAGTGCCGCTTGCCTGGATAGCGGGACGGAACACGCACTGCGTCCAGATTGAACGTATACCGCTCGCTCTTGCTAAACCACAGCAATGTTTCATAGCGGCCCGAAAACCGCTTCGATGCATGCAACCCGTGCCCAAAGTGCCAGATGATACGGTTGCGCAAATACAGGTTATGTCGTTTGAACAGAGGATAATAAAACATATCCAGTGGAAAAACCTCCCCATTCTGGACAAAATTTCCAACCTGCCAGCACAGGTTACCACGTTCATGCAGGACCCGGCAAAGCTGCTCGATGACATCTTGCTGACTCTCCAGATAGGCTTCAACAGAGGTACTGGTTTCATAGACTTTGCCCAGATTGTAGGGGGGGGAGGTGATAATAAGTTGAATGGATTGGTCGGGAAGTGTTGCCAGCAGGTCACGCACATCGCCGTGATAGAGCACCACATCAGCTTCTGCATGAAACTGGTTTTCAACATGCATGGACGTATGAAAAAGCGATTGGGAGGTCATCAATCCTCTGCTCTTTGTCTGGTGGATATCAGAAGTCATTATACCATACTGCATTGGTGAGAGCATGTTGTTGAGAGTGTTTCTCCACATTATCCACCAGTTGTCCACAGTTCGTACCCGACCAGCAAAGCAAAGTATCTCCCGTTCAGAAAGCAATACAGCCTTTTTATAACCAGTGGTTGAGAAAAGTTTTCCACATTCTGCCGACAAAGTTATCTACATTTATCCCCATACATCCCTTTCCGACAGCAAGTAATGCGCTTATGTGTTACGGTTCCACTATAAGGAATCCTGATGGATTTTCACCATTTTGTTGCTTGAAAGTATAGGCCAAATACGGTATGATGAACACGCGACTGCTTCGTTGTTTTGAACTTCGTAAAAAACAGTGCAGCCTTTGGAAGAGTAGCGTGGATTCATCGAAATCTACAGAATGGAGTGCTCTGGTGAATTTACCCCAGATATGGCAGGCAACACTTGGTACCATACAAATGCAAATTCCGCGCCAGGACTTTGAAACATGGCTGCGCGGCACAACGCTGTTATCGCTGGATAATGGCACTGCCATTATTGGTACCCCCTCACCGACCCACAAAGAAGGTCTGGAAAATCGCTACATGGCACCTCTGCGGCGTTCCATTGGCGATGTAGTGGGATTTCCGGTGCATGTACGCGTTGTTATTGCCCCACCAAACCATGCGCCTGCCCATGCAGAAGATGTGGAAAACTCAGCGACGGTCCAGGTTGTTCAGGTAGATGATGATAGTCACCCGCACAAAGAAGTCATTGCAGAAGAAGTTCCCGCTGCGTTGAATAATGGTGCCCCACACATAAGTTGGACCACGCGCGAACCAGTCCACGCAGAAAAAGCGGCGAAGGGAGAACCTGAACGCATGGTACAACTGGACCTCTCCAGTGCTATGCGGGCCGGCATGCTGAACCAGAAGTACACGTTTTCTCGCTTTATCGTTGGTTCGAGCAACCGGTTGGCACATGCTGCATGCCTTGCAGTGGCCGACCATCCCGCGATGGCCTACAACCCACTCTTCCTCTATGGGGGAGTGGGACTGGGCAAAACGCATCTGCTGCATGCTATCGGCAACAGCATCCTGGACCGTGACCCGGAAATCAATGTGTTGTATGTCTCCTCCGAAAAATTTACCAATGACCTGATAAATTCCATTCGTCGGCAGCAAACCGAGGAGTTTCGTATTCGCTACCGCAACATTGATGTGCTCCTGATAGACGATATCCAGTTTATCGCCGGCAAAGACGCCACGCAGGAGGAATTTTTCCACACCTTCAACACATTGCATTCTGCCACCAAACAAATCGTGATGAGTTCAGACCGTCCACCTAAAGCGATTATTACGCTTGAAGAACGGCTCCGTTCGCGCTTTGAGTGGGGGCTTATCGTGGATATTCAGGCACCAGACCTGGAAACACGTACCGCTATCTTACGCTCTAAAGGGGAACAACTCAATCTGTCTATTCCCAGCGAGGTGATTGACTTTCTCGCCACAAAAATTCAGAGCAATATTCGTGAGCTGGAGGGCAGCCTCAATCGTGTGGCTGCTTTCGCTGAACTCAACCGCACACCGGTGACGCTGGATGTCGCCGTGGCAGCCCTGGCCGAGTTGCTGGATGATTCGCGTCGCAGACGGATCACGCCAGAGTTGATACTAAAGACGGTCAGTGAGTATTACAGTGTGGAGTTGCGCGTGTTGCAGGGACGCGGACGGAGCCGCAATATTGTTATTCCACGGCAGGTGGCAATGTATTTGTTGCGCGAGGAAGTCGGGTCGAGCCTGGTGGAGATTGGGGCATTACTCGGCGGACGTGACCATACCACGGTGATGTATGGCTGCGAAAAAATCACGCAGGAAATCAATTCAGATTCGCGCTTGCGCAATGATATTCTTTCGATACGGGAAAAGTTGTATCAGAATGGGTAGGAAAAGCCTGAAGCATACTCCAGGGCATTTTCCCTGGAGTATGCTTCAGGCACATTATTGGGAGCACCACGAAACATCGTGGACGGGATTTTACCGTGGGGTGTGTGGGGTTTTTGACTTCGTCGAAAACCCCACACACCCCATCAGAATAGGATTGCGAGGGGACACAATCTCCTCATGCTCCCCTGGGTGACACCCATGACGAGGATACTCCACAGTATTTTGTGGCGCTACCGAATACCTAGAAAGATGTTCAAACTCATTGAAATCAAAGAGATTTGTCTTTATCGCAGTTCTTTCTGGAATAGTGATCTTCATTGCCTACCATCAGGTTTTCCAGGTCCACTTTTTGGCAGATGATCACCTCTTTCTTGCCTTTGCAAAATATACCCCTATTGATATTTCGATCTTTGCCGTCCAACCAAAACCTTACTGGCTCTATTTTCATCGTCCCTTTGTTCTTTTGCTCTGGCAATTCCTCTACGAACTCTTTGGATTCCATGTGGTTGGGTATCATGCATTCAGTCTCGTTCTGCACTGGATCAACACCTTACTGATTGTTGCACTGGTTCGCCAGATTACCGGCAAAGTTTCAACGATAGCTATGGGAACAGGAATTCTTTTTGCCCTTTTTCCTGTGCATATGGAGACCATCACATGGATGTCTGCACTCTTTGACTTGACTGCCACGACATGCTATTTGGCTACACTTCTTTGCCTGCTCATGTCATGGCAGAAAAAAGAAAACATCTGGTTCTATATTGTATCGCTCTTTATATTTCAACTAGGCATCTGGAGCAAAGAGTCCGTTTTCTC
>CAYFVX010000583.1:0-3759 GCA_964346425.1 uncultured Chloroflexaceae bacterium
GAGCAGGTGCAGCGGCTCGTTCTGGTTGAGCCAGACGGTGTTGGCTCCATTATTCGCAATGAACGCATCCAGGTCACCATCGTTGTCCAGATCACCAGGTGCAATACTCCAGCTTGGGAGATTTGCCAGATCAGCACTTGTACTAAATGTTCCTGAACCATCGTTAAGCCAGATTGTGTCAACAACTTCAGAGTTAGCTACAAATACATCCAGGTCGCCATCTCCATCTACATCCATAAGTTCTGCATCTGTACTGCTAACACTTCCCAAAGCCTGTCCAGTGTCACTGAAATTTCCTTGTCCATCATTGATCCAGACTTTGTTTTCCATTCCCTGCCCATTGGCAACAAACATGTCCAGGTCGCCATCAGTATCTATATCACCGGTGGCTATTTTGTGGCTCCATGAACTTCCCAGACGCAACCCACTATCACTGAATACGCCCGAACCATCATTTGTCCAGACAAGGTTTGCTTCGCTCCCATCGTTGGCAACAAGTGCATCCAGGTCACCATCAGCATCTATATCTTCAAAGATTGCAGAGCGACTGGAAGAGTTCCCAAGCCGTTGTCCACTATCCTGAAATGTTCCTGTTCCATCATTCAACCAGACCATATCAGCGTTCTGGTGGATACCAACAAATGCATCAACGTCACCATCGTTATCTACATCCCCTAGAGCGAGTGCCCGATGAGATGCTACACTTAACGATTGTCCACTATTGGTAAAGACACCGTTGCCATCATTCAGCCAGACCACATTCATGCTATTGTAATTGGCTACAAAAGCATCCAGATCGTTGTCATTATCAAAATCAGCCAGTCCTACAGCAATACTATCCGAATTGCCCAGGCGTTGTCCTGAATCTTCAAAAGAGCCATCTCCATTATTCAACCACAGGGTATTAGCGTCTCCATTGCGGTTTACCACAAACGCATCCAGGTCTCCATCGCCATCTACATCGCCCAGAGCTACATCCCTGCTCTCCAGACTGCCACCAAGCAACTGCCCTGTATCGCTATAGATACCACTGCCTGTTAATGTTGCCATTCTCGCCACAAACGCATCGGAATTGCCATCAAGTGTGGTGTCCAGAGGCTGCTGCGTGGGCATATCAGCGGAGCGCACAATGCCGGTGACCGCCGCCCGACCCCACTGGTCCACGGCAATATCCTGCCCTTCATCATCACCACTGCCGCCAAGATAGGTGCTAAACACGATATCCGTGCCAGTCGCGTTGATTTTTGCCACAAACGCATCATAGCCACCGCCATTGGCTATCTGGAGAGGACTGATAGTAGGGAAGTCGGTTGAACTGGTACGGCCGGCAACATAGACATTGCCGGCCGTGTCTACGTGGATGCCATAGCCCTGTTCTTGTCCACCGCCACCAAGAAAGGTGCTGTAGTCCAATGCCGTTCCATCAGGGTTGATTTTGGTCACAAAGGCATCGTATGTACCACCAAATGATGTCTGGGCAGGGTTGACGATGGGAAAATCATCTGATTGCGTAACACCGGTGACATAGGCATAACCGCTGCTATCGAGTGCAATGTCGTTGGCTGCCTGTACGTAGTTGCCTCCTAGAAAGGTGCCGTACTCGATACTATTTCCCGCCGGGCTGAGTTTTACGATAAACGCATCACACCATGAGCCACTGTGCATATACAGTGGGGATGGAATAGGCAAATTTGCTGAGTAGCTATTCCCGACGACATACGCATTGCCGTCATTATTTACGGCAATGCTGTGACCATATTCATCACTACTACCACCAAAAAATGTGCTGTACACGACCGTATCACCGTCGGCATTCAGCCTGGCGATAAAACCATCAAAGCCGCCACCTCCATAGGTATCCTGCAAGGGATTGACCAGCGGAAAATTGCCAGTACTTCGGGTTGACCCGGTGATATAGATATTGCTGGCATGATCAACCGCAATAGCAGAGCCACCATCATCTGTTGAACTGCCAAAATAGCTACTGTAGACCAGTTCGCCGGTGGGATCGAGTTTTGTGATGAAGGCGTCAAAGTAGGGACCAAGAAAGGTACTCTGGTAGGCATTGAGGGTCGGGAAACCTTTTTGCGCGTGGCCGGTTACATACGCAAATCCTTGTGCGTCTACCGCGATACCCTTGCCCTTGTCGCCTCTGCCTGTATCCGTGCTGGTTCCGCCGATGTAGGTACTGTAGAGCATGGTTGTTCCCGCTGGATTGTACTTCGTCACAAAGACATCCCATCCCCCCCGGTTACTTGCCTGATAGGGTATGGCAGTAGGGAAATCAGTCGAGAAGGTTGCCCCCGTCACATACACGTTGCCTGCCGCGTCCAGCGCGACATCATACCCGTACTCGTCTGCGCTGCCCCCCAGGTAGGTGCTCCAGGAGAGTGCGGGGTCTATGATGAGTGGGTAGGCGGGGTCGTAGTTGCCCAGGCGAAAGCCCACCAGGTGCGCGGGTTGCCAGGGCACCACCGCAGTGTCTGTATGGTCGTTGTTGGTAAATGCGGAAACCAACCTGGTATGATACCAGGCAAGGAACCCCGTTTCTTCAGGGCCTTGCCCCACGCTCTGCGTTTCTGTCGCTCGGTACCGCTGCGTTCCTCCCGCCTCTTTGCCAGCAGGTACCGTGTGCAGGCGATAGGCGATATCCACCGGCACGCGTTGTCCCTTTATCTCTTGCCAGGCCACGGGAGCCTGCTCGACCAGCGTTCTGCCAGCCACGCTCGGCTGCCCACGTTCGTTGCCGTTGGTGTTTGTCTCGATAAGCAGATTGCCGCTTGTCGGGTCCAGCCGCACGTGTTCCGCACCGCCATATGACCAGTGGATCTGCGCCGGGTCCGCGCCGGGCGCGACGGTATACGTGCCTTTCAATCTGCTGCGGCTGCCCGTGTAGTGCAGGTCTATGCCCTCGTACAGCTCTGTGTAGCGGATGGCGCGGTAGGTGGGGATATTCGTGCGCCACTGCTGCGGGTCATCGCCAATGAAGTAATTGACGACGCCGGGCAGTTGCTCGCCGCCGCGTATCGTCGGCGTAGGATTGGGCTGGCCGACAAAGCGCATGCGGATGGTGGTGGGTGGCGATGTCGGTTCGGGCGGGCGCATAGTGGGATGCGCCTGCGCTTGCGCGAGTGGATCATCGGCGTGTGCGTGTGCGTGGTCGGTAGTCGGTAGCGTCAGAACTACCTCCTGCTGCGTAAAGAAGAGCGTGCCACTGCCAGCGGTGCGTGCCTGGAACTGCACCATTGCGTCGCTCTGCCCCTGGTTGGGTACGAATTGCAAAGGGAGGCTTGCCGCGTCGGGCGCGATGATCTGGCCCTCAACCCCCGTCCCTTGCCGCTGCACGCCCCGTGCGTAGGGGTTTGCCGCCGGCAAACCCCTACGCACGGGATGGGAGAGGGACTGAGGAAGAGGGTTTATCCGGGTTTCTCTGAAGCCCCACTCCCTGGATGGGAGAAGGGTTTGGGGAGAGGGTGTGGGTGCCTTTGCGGTGAAACCTGCCTGGGGCGGCAACAAGAACACGACCAGCAGCAACAACCGCAATAGCTTCATACAACGGGATGACCGGGCGGAATGGGGGTGGTAGTAGGAATGCAGGGTATTATGCACAGCAAGCCTCCTTTACGTCGTCAATGCAGATACTTCAGACAGGAGCAGAGGGAGAAACAGCGAACATGTCTACCAGAATTTGGATAGTAACTTCTCCCACAGATGAACACAAATGCAGAAGACCTCCCCTCTGGCAACTCTGCGTCTTTG
>CAYFVX010000584.1:0-3755 GCA_964346425.1 uncultured Chloroflexaceae bacterium
AGGCATTTTTCACGCGTGACCGTGTGGTATTGAACCTGCCGCTACCGGCGCAGTTCCTGGCTGATACTACCAGTGGTTCGGGTAAGACAACAGTGCAGATGCAATTTCACGGCAGCAATCCTACGCCCAACATTCAGGGTGGCGAAATGCAGGCAGGACATACCAACTATTTGTATGGTGCCGACCCTGCGCGGTGGGTGACGCATGTGCCCAATTATGGTGCGATTACCTACAAGCAGCTTTATCCGGGCATCAGCCTGCGCTACGATGGGCAGGTGAGTACGCTGAAAGGGACCTATATGGTTGCACCAGGAGCCAACCCGGCCAGCATTCGCTGGAGCTATGCGGGGGCTTCCAGTGTTTCGGTTGACCGCGCAACGGGTAATCTGCAGATAGTACCGGTGGGTTCTTCGGCTCCGCTGATTGAGCATGCACCGGTTGCATGGCAGGTGATTGATGGCAAGCATGTGCCGGTGGCCGCACGCTACACGTTGGCAGCAGATGGCAGTATCGGTTTTGCGTTGGGCAACTATAATCCTGTTCACGAACTCATCATTGACCCGTCCGTGACGTTTGTGTCGTTTGTGGCGGCCAACAATGCGGAGTCGGTGTATGGGGTTGCGGTTGACCCGGACGAGGGATTTGTTTATCTCACCGGCCGTACTTCTTCTTCGGAGTTTGAAGTGCTCAACCCGTTGCCTGGCAATATTGGGAAGAAGAAAGGTTCCAGCAACGATATTTTCGTGCGGAAGATAGACGCGAGCACGAATGAGCTGGTCTACAGCACGTTTATGGGTGGCTCGGATGATGACCAGGCATATGCTATCGCGCTCGGTGCAAAAGGCAATGCCTATATCACGGGGCATACGAAGTCTGCACTGAAGCTGGATGAAGTGACCAGGCCGGGCGATGCCGATTATTTCGCCACCTCATTCCCCATTACGCCGACGGTGGTGGTAAGCGACGAAGTTGTGGCCGAGCAGTCTGCATTTGGCTATCAACTCGATGGTCCCAACGCTGGTTCTCTCAAAGGGGATGCGTTTGTTGCCAAACTGAGTGCAGATGGCTCCGACCTGGTGTATAGCACTTACATCGGTGGCAAGGGCGAGGATAATGGTCGGGATATTGATGTCTATACCTTTAACCACACCGTCTATGGCCCCGATACCGAGTACGCATATGTTACGGGTGACACGGATTCCGAGGACTTTCCTCTATGGTATGGTCTCCCTGGCACGCTCAATCAGCGTGGCCCCAAAGATGCTTTTGTCACGGTTGTTGGATATGCGGGCAAAGATATTATCAACAGTACTTTGATGGGGGGAAGTCTTACAGATGTCGGAAATGGCATTCGAGTGCAAGGAACAACTGCCGATCCTTTCATCTATGTTGCTGGTTCGACAAATTCTGATAACATATTTTCGAGTGATGCTACCACCTATACGACCAATCTTGTACGCAAAGAGTTTAATGGTGGTGATGAAACCTCTGGTCAAAATGATGCATTCGTGACCAAAATCATCAGTGCCTCCGGTACGCTCTCCTATACATTAAGCACCTACATTGGTGGCGAAGGTGAGGATATTGGCACAGATATTGAGGTAGACCCGGCTGGCGATATATATGTGACAGGCTCGACTGATTCGGAAGACAGTTTTCCATTGGAAACTAATGCTTTCCAGTCAACACTGGCTGGTGGTACCGATGCTTTCGTGACCAAATTGAACGGTCATGATGGAACGATTGCGCTCAGTACCTACGTTGGTGGTTCAGAGGATGATGTAGCCAACGGTATTGCAGTAGATAGCGAGAAGCATATCTATATCACCGGTTCATCTGCTGGTGGTAATTACCCGCTTGTTGAGCCGCTGCCCCAGCAGCCTACGTATGCCGGCGGTGATGATGATGCCTTTGTTACGAAGGTGATGTCGAACACAGAAGGTTTGATTTACAGTACATTCTTTGGTGGCGGTGGGGCGGACATTGGAGAGGATATCGTTGTGCAAGGCGAAGGCGATGAGGCATTTGCCTTTATTGCGGGGACTACGACTTCTGGTCTTCTCCCAGGTCTGGCGCAAGATCAGCGTATCAGTGGCAATCATGGCTTTATTGCCAAGCTTGGCCCACCACGGCTCTTCTTTGCAGGCTATGATACCAACCCGAATAATCCAGCTTTGAATGTCCGCCGGCCCAAGCCGGTCGCCGAATCGTTTGCTGCTGTTCCCCTCCTGGCAACTGTGACGTTTACCAGTAGCACGGATTACGATATTTCTTTTAGCACTCGTGCCTGTGCGGATGCAACGGCTGGTGAAGACTTCAAACAGGCATCAAAGGCAGAAACGTTGTTGGCCCGTAGCAATACGGTGACGTTCACGCTGGAGGTCATTGATGATAATGATGACGAAGTCAATGAGGAATTCTGCGTGGATGTGAGTTCTGGTTTTGGGGAAACGCAGACGATTACTGTGACTATCGGTGATAATGATGGCCCGACGGTCTATTTTGCCGATGCTCAGACTACTGTGAGCGTGGATGAGCCGTCACCACAAACTGAAGAGCCAGCACTCTCGGCGACGGAAGCGACGATCAATGTGCGGTTGAATGCGTCCAGTCCGCAGACGATTACGTTACCAGTCAGTAAAGTTCCTGGTTCGGCTGCAAATGAGGACTTTACGTTGCCCGATGCGGATGCGGATGGAAACGTGATGCTGACGTTTGCTCCTGAGCAGACTGAGGCACCGTTTACCGTGCAGGCCAGTGCAGATGGTGCGATACCAGTGAAAGAGTTGACCGAGCAGGGATTTCTGGTTATTGGTCAGCCCGCGTTGGATGATACGCCGATATTCAATCTGGAAGCGGACGATACAACGTATACGGAATCTGACCGCCAGATCAATAACGAAGAATATCCTGAGCACCAGTTGCATATGGCGTTCCCCATTGGCACAGAAGGAGCCAATCCGAATGTAACGGGGAGTATGACGAGCACGCTGGTTATTAACGACCCCGAGCAAAATCCGAAAGCCCAACTGGGATTTTCTGTGCCTCCTGATAGCACTGCGCCGGTTGATGATACCACGCCGATAACCTACGCCGTAGACTTTGTGCTGACGACATCGGCAACCAGTACGGCGACGTTGCTCGGTGAGGCGTTTGTGCAGGTTCTTCCGAATGTGCGGTTTAGTGAACCGGTGCAGGTAAAACTCGTTCATCTTGATTCTACTGCTATTCCTGCTGGTATGACGGTTGATTTTGCCAATTCCTATGAACTTCCAGCTTTGCAGGAGCCAGAAGTGGGGGTTTCGATGCCGTTCACGGTGACGATAGACACGGCTATCCCCTCAAAGACCTATGACATGAATCTGGGGTTGGAAATTCTGGCTGGTGATAGTCAGGAGTTGGCAGAAGTACCAGAGGACGAGGAGGCGTTACTTCAGGTTTCGGTCAAGCGGCAGTTGCATCTTCCAATGATTCGGAAGTAGGTTTTTGTTGCGGGTTGCGGCTTCGCCGCAACCCGCAACAAACTGCCATATTTGTGCGCAAATACGTGATGTGGGGTGTGTGGCGTTTGCGGCTTTGCCGCAAACGCCACACACCCCACCAGAATTGGCTGGCACGCTCTTGCGTGCATGTTTCGCCTTGCGAAAGCAAAGCCCACCGCAGGTGACACCTGTTGAGGGGTATTTACCCTCAACAGGTGTCACCTGTTTTGTGTGCTGCTTGCGCACGGCAAAAAAAGCATGGAGCCGCGTGCC
>CAYFVX010000585.1:0-3755 GCA_964346425.1 uncultured Chloroflexaceae bacterium
TCGACGAAGTCGAAAAAACAATACACCCCACTGCAAAGCTATGGCACGCGGCTGCGTGCGTTTTTTGCCGTGCGCAAACAGCACACAAAACAGGTGAAACCTGCTGGGGGCAACAGCCCCAATGGGTGGCACCTAGGGGAGTATGAGGGGACCTGGTTCCCTCATACTCCCCATTCTGGTGGGGCAAGTGGTGTTTTCGACTTCGTCGAAAACACCACTTGCCCCGCTCCAATCGGGACTCTGTTGGTAGATGTTGTCGTTCTTGTAGCGACGTTGCACGCAACGTCGCTACAAGAACGACAACTGCGTCTTACTTTTTGCCAATGCCAATGGTGCTGTACAACCGCTGGTAGTCGAAGTTTTCTTCCATCAGTTCCATAAAGTGCTGGAATTTGGCGTGCTGGTGGAAACGCACGCGCCCGAAGAGCTTTTCAGCACGTTCCACGGCACTCATGGTATCATCTGGCACGACAATGATGGGCACCTGTTTTTCTTCTGCGCGGTTCAAAACTGCCAGCGCAGGACGGATGTCGCCCGTAAGCACCAGCGCATTGGTGCTGGTCTCCAGCGCAACCATTTGCACATCGCTGCGGTCGCCACCGGTAAAAACGGCTTTGTTGGGGCGGCGACGGAAGTGCGACAGACTGGCATTGACGCCCATTGCCCCCACCATCAGTGACATGACCAGTTTATCGCGCCATTCCGGGCTACCAATATATTTACCTCCCAGGTGTTCCAGCAATTCCCCAACAGAAATACTGGCGAGGAATGGTTCCTGTGGGAGCATCCCAAGTACCTGAATACCACGTGATTCAAGGAAGGGGGCAACCCGGTTCTTGACAAATTCAAGCTGTGGTTGCTCAATCTGGTTGAGCAATACCCCCACAATGCGGTTGCTGAGATAACGCTGGACGGTGACGATATTGTCCACCGTCAGGGTTGATTGATAGCGGCAAACCAGCAGCACCGGCGCATCGAACTTTGAAATCACCTGGTCGGCTGTCAGTTCCAGCAGTGCTCCTTCAACCCAGCGGTTGGTGCCTTCCATAACCACGATTTCTTTTCCCTGATATACGGCACGGTAGGCTTCCATCAGTTGTTCAATGTAGGATGTTGTTTGACCATCCAGGATTTCCTCGACCACTCTGGGTGTTATAAGCACAGGGGCCAGTTTTTCCACTGGCTCATCAAGACCAAGTTTTTGCTTTATCAGGGCAGCATCTTCGTCGGTCGTTGTGTCAGCCGTATGCATCGCTGAAACACTGACCGGTTTCATGTACCCAACTTTGAAACCTTCCTTACGCAGGTGGCTGAGAAGTGCCAGACAGACGGCACTTTTGCCGACGAACGTCTCCGTTGAAGCAACGTACAGCAGTGTAGCCATAACCCCTCCTGATAACCTTACAGTACCGTTTTATGATAGGATAATTCGTGCATCCACGACAATCGAACCTTCACCTTCATTATGCACCACCAGCGGGTTGATGTCCATTTCTACAATTTCAGGAAAATCGGTCACGAGCTGGCTGACGCGTAAGACGATTTCTTCGATACTGGCAATGTCCGCAGTTGGCTCGCCACGTATCCCGCGTAGCAGCGGAAAGGTTTTGATAGAGCGAAGCTGCTCTGCCACTTCCTGTTTGCTAATGGGAGCCAGGCGCAAGGCGACGTCACGCAACACCTCAACATAGACACCGCCCATACCAACTGCAACCAGCGGACCAAATTGTGGGTCACGGTTGACGCCGACCAGTAATTCACGACCTTTGCGCACCATTTCTTGCACCAGAATGCCCCATACACGGGCATCGGGGCTGTATTTGCGGGCGCGGTATTCAATCAATTCAAAGGAATCGCGGGCAGCGGTGGTGTCGTTGATGCCCCCTCCCCCCCCGCCGATATCGCTTTTGTGCAGAATATCTGGGCTGCTAATTTTCATAACCACGGGATAGCCAATCTCAGAAGCAATCTTTGCAGCTTCATCGGGTGTTTGCGCGAGTTGGCTTTTCGGAAGCCGCATACCATAGGCTTGCATGACTTCGCGGGCTTCAATTTCGCCCAGTTCCACTCGTCCTGCTTTGCGCATATCGGCAAAGAGTTGTCGTACTTTCTCTTTGTCCACTTCAAATTCGACAAAATCTTCTTGTGGACGCTTACAATATTCGTAGTAGCGAGCCATTGCCGCAAGTGCCTGGACGGCCCGTTCGGGGAATGTGTAGTTGGGAATGCGGTATTCGTTCAGTATCTCCAGCGAAGGTCCCAGGCTATAGCCACCCATAAAGCATGCGACGACCGGTTTGTCCTGGTCTTTGCTCAGTTCATAGATCGAACGGGCTATTTCTTCGTTGTCTGTGCCGGCCTGCGGGGTGAGTAAGACGGCCAGTGCATCCACGTTGGGGTCTGCCAGGGCTGCTTTGATAGCCACGCGGTAGCGGTCGCTGCGTGCATCGCCAATCACATCAATCGGGTTGAACACATTGGCGGTGGGTGGCAAATCCCGTTGCAACTGTTCGATGGTTTCTGACGTAAAGGATGCCATTTGAATCGCACCACTACGTTCGGTTGCGTCGGTGGCGATGATGCCGGGGCCACCGGCATTCGTGACGATGGCAATATGGTTGCCTTTGATGCGTGGTTGATAGGCAAAGACGGTTGCCAGGTCGAAAATTTCGCCCATGGTGCGAGCACGGATGATACCGCTCTGCGCGAATGCCGCTTCATAGGCACTTTCACTGCCGGTCAGTGATCCGGTATGCGATGAGGCGGCACGGGTACCGGCTTCCGTCACACCGCTTTTGATGGCGATAACCGGCGTGTTACGCGTTATCTGGCGTGCGGCTTCCATAAAGCCCTGCCCATCGCTGATGCCTTCCAGATAGGCAAGGATAACCTTGCTGTGCGGGTCGTCGTTCCAGGCTTTGAGCAACGCGACTTCGTCTACGTCGGCTTTGTTGCCGAGGCTTACAAAGCGTGAGAAGCCCATTCCCTGGTTTTTGCTCCAGTCGAGAATAGCCGTACAGAGCGCACCCGATTGCGACATAAAAGCGATTTGCCCATCGTTTGGCATCAGTGCAGCGAATGATGCATTGAGCCTGGATATGGTGTCTATAACCCCCAGGCAGTTTGGACCAACCATCCGCATACCGTAGTGTTTGACGGTTGCGAGCAGTTCTTGCTCCAGCTTTTTGCCTTCAACCCCCACTTCTTTGAAGCCGGCAGTAATAACGATCAAGCCTTTGATGCCTTTTTCGCCACATTCCTTCACGACCGGGATGACGAACTTTGTCGGAATGACGATGACCGCAAGGTCTATGGGGTCGGGAACATCAAGCACACTTGGGTAAGCGGGGAACTCCAGCACACTACTCGCTTTCGGATGGATGGGATAGATATGGCCTTTATAACCATGCTGAAGAATGTTGCGGAGTACCTGGTGCCCCAGGCGACTTGGGTCGGGTGAGGCACCGACAACCGCGACAGATTGCGGCTCAAAGATTGCCTCCAGCATTAGCTCCTCCTCTATGAGATGCAGCGCATACGTATGTCCTACGTCATGCTTGCATTATAATAGCCGAAGATACAGATGGGTGCAAGGGAGCGGTGGAGCGGTGGAGCGGTTATATTCCTGACATCTGGCTCCTCAGCGGGGGGCACCTGCGGGTGTGTGCGGGAACCAGGTTCCCTCACGCTCCCCTTTGGAGATACCGTCGCAGCGGCCTGGAGACTCTGTTGGGAACGTCCGGGCAGGGCCTCGC
>CAYFVX010000586.1:0-3755 GCA_964346425.1 uncultured Chloroflexaceae bacterium
ACGGCATTACAAAAGGATTTTCATTTTGTTTAAAATTTCACAAGCGAAAGTCCTACAGGTAATACTAAATACGGGTGAATAGGTAAATAAACCGCAAAGAACGCAAATGGATGGGAATCGGTAAGCGTGCGTAACCAATCTTTTGAGCAAGAACAGGGAGTTACACTATCCTGTTACTTTGAGCCTGCCCTTGCCGCATGTTACAATAGAAAGAGAATGTTTTTATCTCAAGTTTCCCCCGAAGAGGGGTTAATGGGCTTATGGGCCGTCCGTCGGGGTAGCCCGTAAAATTCAGTCTATGGAGAAGTCACGTTATGAGTTTTATCATTTTGTTTATACGGTTGCTCTTTCAGGCTCTTTTTCTAGCTATTCTGGCACGGGTTCTGATTTCGTGGGTAGACCCGACGGGCAGCAATCGCGTGTCGCAAATATTGTATGAAATAACAGAGCCTTTTCTGGGACCCATACGTAGTGTCGTACCCTCGCTTGGTATGTTCGACATCTCGCCCATTATTGCGATGCTGTTGTTGAATGTGATCGAGCGAGCGTTGATGACCATGCTGACCTGATTGAGCACTTTGTCACACAATACCGTGAAAAAGATAACGGGAGCCGATGCGTTGCTATTGCCGACGGTGTTTCTGGCTGGTGTCGGAACGCTGGGTATCGAGATGGTGATGCCGCGTTTGCTGGCTCCCTTTTTTGGTACTTCGCAACCTATCTGGGCAGTGGTCATTGGCATGACGCTGATTTACCTGGCTATCGGTTATCGGCTGGGGGGGGGGCTGGCAGACCGATACCCCCGGCAGCGGGTGCTCTATCGGTTGATTGCCTGGGCGGGGTTGTTGTGTGGCTTTATTCCCCTTCTCTCGCGTCCCATTTTGCAGGCTGCGCAGCAGGCTCTCAGTGGTTTCTCGGCGGGTGGTTTTCTGGCTGCGTTGCTGGGAGTCGTGTTGCTCTTTGCTGCACCGGTTATTCTCATGGCGATGGTCAGTCCTTTTGCTATTCGTATCCAGATGCATAAGGCGACAGAAGGGATTGCAGCCGCCGGGCGAACGGCGGGCACGATTTCTGCCCTCTCGACGCTTGGTTCTATTCTGGGAACCTTTTTGCCGGTTCTGGTCCTTATCCCTCTGCTTGGTACACAGTTGACTATCTATCTGTTTGCGCTGTTTATGCTGTTTTTGGGGTTGGTCGGGCTGCGCGACTGGCGGTATCTCTGGATGGTGGCGGTGGTTGTGGGGTTGGCCGTGTATACCCTTTCCTCCCGTGAAACGATCAAGGTTGCCGACTGTCAGTACTGTGAGGTTGTGGCAGAGACGGAATCGAGCTATAACTATATCCAGGTTATCTTCCAGGAATATTATGGGGAGGAGCAACTTCCCGACTGGCGTTTGAATCTGGCTCTTAATGAAGGGCATGCTATCCATTCTTCCTATCGCCTCAAATATAAGCGCACAGGCCATCCACTGGATTTGCTAACGAATGGTGGGCCGTGGGATTATTTTGCAGTCGCTCCCTATTTTTATCCCGAACGTAACCCGGACTCGGTGCAGAGTTTTGCGTTGCTTGGCTCAGCGGTTGGCACTATTCCCAAGCAAATGCTGGCTATCTATGGGGAGGATATGCGTATTGATGCAGTGGAGATTGATCCAAAAATTATCGAAATCGGGCGGGAATACTTCGATATGCAAGACCAGCAGTTGCCGAACTATACGGTGTATGCTCAGGATGGTCGCTACTGGTTGGCAACGACTGACCAACGTTACGATATCATTGGAATGGATGCTTACCACCAGCCCTATATTCCGTTTCATATGACGACAGTGGAGTTTTTTCGTGAAGCACGGGGCCATTTAAACGAGCGTGGGGTTGTCGTGGTGAATGCAGGCCGTCCGCCGAGTGGTGATCGGCGGCTAGAACATGCTATCGCTTCTACTATGCGGGCTGTGTTTCCGCAGGTGTTTGTTATGGATACGCGCAAACCCCATTCTGCCAGTGCATTGATCGTGGGCGTCAATCAGCCAGTAGGTGATGGAGTAGCCCATTTCCACGCCAATGCTGAGCGGATGCCAGACGGGGCACCGTTGCGGGTGGTGATGGATTGGGCACGCTTTGAGGGGTTGCTACCAGTGCGTGAGTTTTCGCCGGAGCAGGCGAGCTTTTCGCCGTTTACTGATGATCATGCTCCAGTTGAGCAGTTGATTGATGCATTGATTCTAGGTGAAGCACGGCATCTGGCACAGTAGGCTCCAGCAGGTACCATGTGCCTGGGACGCGTGGCAGGCAGATGACCAGGATGTGTGTGCGGTCTTTGAGCCGTGCCGATTCGCTTTCGTCGGGTATCCAGAAACTGCCAGCGGAAATGCGCTGTGACTCAACCGGGATGAGCAGGTCAATGAATGTTCCCTGACGTTGACCGTGCTCATTGACATCTGGCCGTACCTGAATGACCTGCGCACTGACGACGCGCCCATGTACCAGCACATCCATATCTGTGCGAAATTGCTGGCGGATACGCCAGACTGCCACCCCAAACGCGCTGGTGAGCAGCATTAGCATCATGTTCCAGGCAGCCTGCCCCGCGTGGCTCCATTTCAATAGTCCGACTGCCATCAATCCGCCTATCAGCAGAGGGAGGAGGTAGGGAAAGCCGAAGGGATGTTTGCGCAATGAGAACCACACCAATGAGAGCACCAGCGGAACGGGCAAAGTACGGGGCGGGTCGGTCTTGAGCAGGGTGCGGTTGACTTTTTCAAACGGAAAAGACACGCTATTCTGCCGAGTTTCCTTGTTGCAGTTGTTGGATACGCAGTTCGGCGGTATCAAGCACATGCTGGCAGGCGGCGGCCAATTTGATACCTTTCTCGTACAACTGCAATGACTTTTCTAGCGGAAGTTCGCCGGTTTCCAGTTGGGTTACGACATCCAGGAGTTGCGTGTAGAGTTCTTCGTAGTTTTGTATCTGTGTTTTTTCGGGTTCCATTCTTTCCTCATATTTCCTATTGTCGCGTCAATTACGTGCCACGTTGCAAATCAGATGCCTGCACCAATACCTGTATTTCGCCATTTTGAAGCGTTATTTTGAGCAAGTCGCCGTCAGTTACCTGGTCTGTTCGTTTGACGACTTGATCATCTTGCACACGACGAATCAGTGCATACCCACGCTCCAGGGTTGCCTGTGGGCTGAGCGTCGCCAGACGCGAGATCATTCCTTGCAGGCGGGTTTGATAGAGAACTAGCTGGTGGTTGAGCAGGGCAGCGGCGTGCTGGAGTTGCTCATCTATCTGCTGGCGTGCGCGGGTTATGCGCACGGTAGGTTCATACTGCTGCAAGCGAAAGATATGATTGTCTAACAGGCTGAATTGCTGGTCAATACGCTGGTGCATGGCGGTTGCTAATCGCTGGCGTAGGGTTTCAATGGCAAGGAAAAGGGTTTGTTGTTCTGGTACGACGAGTTCGGCAGCCACCGATGGAGTGGGAGCCCGCACATCGGCGATATAGTCTACGATGGTGGTATCTGTTTCGTGCCCGACGCCAGTGATGAGCGGTACCGGCGCGGCAAAGACGGCCCGTGCGACAATTTCTTCATTGAATGACCAGAGGTCTTCGATGGAGCCTCCTCCGCGTGCGAGCACAATCACATCTACATCCATGTGATAGAGTTGCTCCAATGCCTGCACAATACTCTGTGCGGCATGTTCACCCTGCACCAGACAGGGAGCCAGCACGATTTCTACCAGCGGACAGCGACG
>CAYFVX010000587.1:0-3750 GCA_964346425.1 uncultured Chloroflexaceae bacterium
ATTTGCTCTGGCCGCGGGTCTGGTTGCTGCTGTATTACAATATCCGTCCGCTAGGCTGTTCCCACCGGTTCCGCCTGGACCCATTTACGGAACCGGTTGGCACTGCCTGGCGGACAGATATTGTAATACAGCAGCAGCCAGACCCGCGGCCAGAGCAAATCTATATCGTGGTTGCCCGCCAGCATCGTCAGGCTATTGCCGCGCTGCATAAAACGCCGCAGGGCAGCAAAAACCTCTGGATGGCCCGTGGCAACATTGGATTGTCCCAGCACCACAAAGGTGCGTTGCAATGATTGTTGTTCGGTCAGTCCCATGTGGTCTCTGGGTGCTTGCAACCCCAGTTCGGGCAATATCTGCAAGTACTCGATAAAATCGCCAGCTATCACCAGCTCAACATGCTCCTGACTGGCACTGATATGATCAATAAATGCGCTGAACGCCTCATCAACACGAAAATCCTCCAGCACATGCCAGGTGTTATCGCTGCGATTGCGCCCCTGTCCCAGGTGAAGGTCACTCACCAGATAGACGGTTTTTGCCTGATTCATCAAGGGGTTCCCTTTCTCGCTCATCTGTAACATTTTAGCGGAACTATCGTTGACATAGATACGTTATATCCTAAAGAGTTGCTTTTTGTCAACTGAAACCGCAAAACGAAAGTGAAAACGAGGAGAGCATGATGCACATAACGCTTATTGGATGGCTGGCACTTTTCTTGCTGCTCAATGTCTGGGCACTGGTCGCCTGGAGTATGCGCGATGTATGGAGCCTCATACGTGATGTACGCTATAACTTGAAAGTTGAACGTGAGTTTCAGAAACATTCTACCGAGATGAACTTCCACACCCACACCCATAAGTAATGTATGAAGACACCATAACGGCCATCGCCACCCCGCCGGGCGCAGGCGGCATCGGCATTGTCCGGCTCAGTGGCCGTGAAGCACTCACCATAACCCGCCATCTGTTTCAACCGCGCAAACCATCTCCCCTCCGCTCGCACCAGGTGCGCTACGGGCATATTGTTGACCCGGCGGATGGGGGGGTGGTTGATGAGGTACTGGTGACATGGATGCGGGCACCGCGTAGTTTTACCTGTGAGGACGTCGTCGAGATATCCTGTCACGGCGGACCCCTCCCGCTACAGCGTATCCTCGGATTGACGCTGCAAGCCGGCGCACGCATGGCCGAGCCAGGCGAGTTTACGCTCCGTGCGTTTCTCAATGGGCGTATTGACCTGACGCAGGCAGAGGCCACGCTGGATATTATCCAGGCGCAGACGAATGTCGGACTGGCGCTGGCGCAGGAACAGTTGGGTGGCTGGTTGGCGCAGGAGGTGCGGCACATTCGGGCGCAGATTATGGAAATCCTTGCGTATATCACCGCCACCATAGACTTTCCAGAAGATGATATTGATGAGACGCACGATATTTTGCCCGCGCTGACCAGCACAAGTGACGCCGTCAATCGGTTGCTGGCAACGGCCGACCAGGGCGTTGTCTACCGCCAGGGCGCACGTGCAGTGCTGGTTGGGCGGCCGAATGTGGGCAAATCGAGCCTGCTGAATGTGCTGTTGCGCTCGAACCGCGCCATCGTGACGCCGGTTCCTGGCACCACGCGGGATACGCTGGAAGAGACGGCCAATCTGGATGGTATCCCCGTGGTACTGGTAGATACCGCCGGTATGACCGAAAGCGACGACCCGGTTGAGCGGCTGGGAGTTGAACGCAGCCGCAATGCGCTGGCCGGCGCAGACCTTGCACTCCTGGTGCTGGATAGCCAGCAGCCAGTGAGCGATGAAGACCGCCAGATAGCCGATCTGACCTATGAGAAGCCAACATTGCTGGTCTGGAATAAAGCCGACTTGTTGGCAAGGCAAGCCGAGGAACTTCCGCAACTCCCTTTTGCGCATGCAAAGCTGGCAAAAATTGTCGAAACTTCGACTGTCACGGGCAAGGGGATAGATCAACTGGTCAATGCTATCGTCGCGGTGCTGGTCGGAACGAATGCGCATGCGTCGAGTGGTGCGCATCTCGTGACTAACCCGCGCCACCGTGATAGCCTGCAGCGGGCAACCACCCTCTTGCAGCAGGTAGTGCAAAGCCAGCACAACAACCTGCCAGCGGACCTGCTGGCCGGCGATTTGACGGCCGCGCTGCATGCGTTGGGAGAGATAACCGGGGAAACGGTGACAGAGGATCTCCTCGATACGATTTTCAGCCGCTTTTGCATCGGGAAGTAAGCTGCAAGAACTGGCGTATCGCCATATTGACTTCTTCTATTTGTTCCAGCAGGACCATATGACCGGCTTCAGGTACCACAAACAGGCTTGAGCCGGGAATGCCATTGTGCAGCGCGTGGCTAAATTTGAGCGGCGTCACGCGGTCCTGTTCCCCGCAAATAATCAGCGTGGGACAACGTATGTCTTGCAACCGTCCACTGACATCGTGGCTGTTGCAGGCCAGCAAATCGCCATACAAGACACTAGGGTTGTTTTGCAAGAAGACCGCTTTGCCGTTGACTTGCAGCGATGGGGGGCTGGTAATGCCATAGGCACGCTCAATAATGGTTTGCACGGCCTGGACAAACTCGCCCTGCTCCAGGTGGGTGAGCAGTTCGGGCATCACGGGTAGGCGGGCACCCGTGCTTATCAAAACCAGCCCGGCCACCCGTTCTGGCGCATCCAACGCAGTCTGGAGCGCAACCGCTCCACCCATTGAATGTCCTGCCAGGACGACTTGTTCGTGCTTATGTTTGTCCAGCGCCGCAAGCAGCATGGTGCTATAGGCGGATATACTCCGGCAACCCCTGCCGGGCGAACGTCCGTGTCCGGGTAAGTCAAGCGCGACGATCCGGACGGCGTCATGCAGGCTAACGAGTTGCGGTCCCCAGTGTTGATGAGTTCCCCCAGCCCCGTGTAAACACCATAGTGCTGGTTCGCCTCTGCCACGTTCTGCATAGAACAATGGCCCCTGGTGCGTCTCAATGATTGGCATAGGCTATCTCCAGGAAACTATCCCCCTCTTCTTGTGGAAGAGGGGGCTGAAGTGGGAGCAGAAATGTTTTGCTATCACTTCCATGAACGGAGCAACACCAGGAAATTAGGGTGTCTCGTACTGGACTTATACTATCTTGTCCAGTGCAGCCGCCATATTGAAATCCTTTTTGGTCAGTCCGCCGGCATCGTGCGTTGAGAGCGTGAGTGTTACCTTGTTGTAGCGAATGTCAATATCCGGGTGGTGTTCGGCTGCTTCTGCCTGCGAAGCGACGTCTGAAACAAAAGAGATAGCCTCGGGGAATGTTGAGAATGTGAAAGTTTTGCTGATTGCATCGCCCTGCCGTGTCCAGTTGTTTACCTGTTCCATCTGTTCCGCAATTGCTTCTTCACTCAACTTCGACATATCAAGCCTCCTCATAGCTATGATTACAGATACTCGAACGTTTGAATATTCGAGGGCACCTGTGCTGAAAGGAGAAAAGCAACAAGGACGGTAAACCGCTTGCTCGCGCTACTGCGGGCAAGGGTTCCGCATATCCTGGTTTCTTTTCTCTCCGCTGTTTCAACAAAGGTAGTTCCAGAGGTATTATAGACTCCCTTGCTATGATCATGCAATGATAGCGAGAGACATAACTGTTCGCATTCACGGGACGGGAAACGAGCCACGCATGTCATACCAGTGACGAGTGATGCGTGATGCGTGATGCGTGATGAGCGACTGCAATGCGCTTTATCGTAGCAGTTTTCTCAACT
>CAYFVX010000588.1:0-3737 GCA_964346425.1 uncultured Chloroflexaceae bacterium
CGCAAAGGCGCAAAGCCGCAAAGGTCCGGACAGGAGATGGGGTTTACCAACAGAGACATTATGGGTTTGGGGAGAGGGTGGAAGCGTGGCGGAATACCCGCTACGTCCGCTTTGGACGAACGCTTGCCTGCAACTCTTCTTCCCTCCCCATCGTCATAGCAGACGACAAGAACAAAGAGACAAAAGCACATCCGTATATTCTGAGGAGGGATAATACCGTGACAACCACAACCTATACAAATCAACCGCATGGCCTGGGATACCTCCTGGTCCGCATCCTCTACTTCATATTTATCGGACTCTGGCTGAGCAGCATCTGGGCAGCCATCGCCTGGGTCTTGAGCATCACCATCATCGGCCTGCCAATTGGTCTGTGGATGCTCAATAAGCTTCCACAGGTAACCACATTGCAGCCTGAACGCAGCAACCTGGTCATATCCTCAACCGGCGAAGTCTACCGCTCGGACCTCGATCAAGCGCCATTCATTGTCCGTGCCCTCTACTTTGTCCTGGTAGGCTGGTGGTTCAGCGGTCTTTGGCTGGCCCTCGCCTGGGCACTGAGTTCATCCATCATTGGCCTGCCCTTCGCCTTCTGGATGATCAATCGCGTACCGGCTGTGATGACGCTGGCAAGGACGTAGGCAGAGGGGGAAGCAGTCATTGATGCCCTCTGTACAGGGCAATTTGGTACAAGTAGGGGTTTGCCGGCGGCAACCCCCTACCTAAAAGGTTTGCCGGCGGCAACCCCCTACCACGTTCTTCCCCTGGACTCTGTTGGTAAACACTATCTCCTGCCCGGTCCTTTGTGTCTTTGCGCCTTTGCATGAGTCCCTTGTTCCACTTCTGAACATTTACCCACCATCTCCGGTCCCCTTATGATCCCGAAATTATGCTATCATAGAATGTCAACAATTGCGCATGCAATGCCTGTATTACCGCACATATTTCATGGAAACGGTACGCAACACACATCACAGGCAAACCCGGAACTCCAGAAAGGAGGAGTACTATGTATAACGAAGCACAGAAAGCACTGATAGATACCCTTGCTACCTATGGGCAAACCATCTGCGAAAACCCGCAACAGCTTGAACGCATCCTGCGCGAGCAGTGCGGTGACTACCGCCGCGAAATCCACCTGCTGCTCACCGCCCTGCACGAACGTATCCCTACCTACCTGCTGGATGCGCAGGAACATACCCCGCCATCCGAACAACTTATCAAACTGACCCGCCACATGTACGACAACCTGGGCACCGCCGAAGAATTTGCCTGGTGGACGGTCGAAACATGGGGACTGGCTCTCGGTGTCTTCAACACCACGCAGCTAGACGCCACGTCCCTGCTAGAAGAACACCTGCACCCCCTGCCAGTAACCAACCTGCCCGCCCAACCCCAGAGCCTTGACCTGGTGGGGCATATGGCAAGCGTCTACTGCCTGGCAATCAGTCCCGATGGCAAAACCGCCATCTCCGGCAGCGAAGACAAAACCATTCGCATGTGGGATATAGCCACCGGCCGGCAGATACGGCGGATTGACCGCCATCGTACCTGGATCCAGGACATTGCCATCAGTCCCGATGGCAAAAACCTTGCCTCCGCCAGCGGCAACTGGAATGGGGTAGACCATACCGTGCGGCTGTGGGACATAGCAAGCGGGCAAGAACTCTGGCAACGCGCCAGACATTCCGACTGGGTTTCCAGCGTCAATTTTCATCCCCAGGGAGAAATACTGGCAACCGGCAGCGGCGACAAAACCATCCGCTTCTGGGACGTGGCGACTGGCCTCGAATCTCAGCAGCTTGTCGGGCATACAGACTCGGTGAATGACATCGCCTTCAGCCCGGATGGAAAACTCCTCGCCTCCGGTGGCCGCGACCAGATGATCTATCTCTGGGATACAGTCAGCGGGCGTGAAATAAACCGTATCTCCGGTCATCTTGATACCGTCGTCAGCATCGCCTTCAGCCCGGATGGAAAACTCCTCGCCTCCGCCAGCCGTGACCAATCCGTGCGTGTCTGGGAAGTGACAAGCGGGCGCGAACTGCTACACATGGAGCGACACACCAGCCGCGTCACCAGTCTCCAGTTCAGCCCCGATGGTTCGCTGATAGCCTCCGGCAGCCATGATGGAACAATACGATTATGGAGCGTCGAACGGGGACAGGAAATGCAGCAATTGCAAAAACATGCCGACCGCAAAATCATGTGTCTGGCTTTCAGTCCCAGTGGACGCATTCTCGTCACCGGCGGCTACGATAGCTCACTCCGCTTCTGGAACCTGGGAGTACCAGCAGATGAGTGGATGAAGATGGAAAAAATATGGGTCGAAAACAGACTACGTGAAGACCACGAAATACAGGAACAGCACGAACGCGAACGACAACAACGGCAATGGCGCATCGAGGGCCGCTGCGAAGTTTGCGGAGCCAATCTCAACGTATGGGAAAAAATGCGCGGCCTGACCTGCTGCAAGCAACACCGCCGGTAATACTCCCGCAAAGGCAGACCATAATACCAAATACGGATGATTAGTTTGTAACCACGAATAACACGAATAACACGAATGTATCTCTCCAATGGGAAATATGCAAGATAAGTAGTGGGTCTATTTTATAAGCAATCAAACGAATTTGGTATAAGACGCGTGCCAGCAGGTCTTTCCAATCAGGGATGCAGTGGTAGAGACGTTGCGTGCAACGTCTCTACCACTGCATCTATTCGTGGTATTCGTGGTATTCGTGGTTCCTGCCCGGACCTTTGCGTCTTTGCGCCTTTGCGCGAGGCCCGGCCGGGACTTTCCTAACAGACTCCCCCATCCAAGGCTGTTCCCTGGTCAGATGGACAGGTGCATCACTCACCAGCAAGCCGATGGCAGATAAGACGCTCATCGGTATACTGAGAGCAGAAATAAACGGAAAAAGAAATCGCACATACACGGGCAACGCATCAACTTTGTACGCAACTACTTCCTGAAGATGATGAGAACCAACAAGAACGCACATTGACAAAATGGCACATCCTGGCGTTCCTGGCGTTCCTGGCGGTTGAAGTCCGAAAATCTGCAAAAGTAGTGAGAGTCATAACCATGCAAAATAGGGAGAAACTTCGATGCATATAGTAGACCGCAAAACGATCCTTTGTCTGCTGCTGGCTTCGCTCATCCTGCTGGCACTGATGCTCAGAATATCCTTCCAGGTACAGCCATTTCTTTGATTTCCAGAATGTTCGCGCACATACGCGCCACCATGCCTCTTGGGGAGTGGATTTTTCGCTATTTGCACGAAGACAGGGTAGCTACCAGGATTTCGCGCAAATATGCGACCGATTGCTCGCTGGCGGCTTCGCCGCAAAATCGAATAGAGTGGGGGGTGTTCGTTTTTCGACTTCGTCGAAAAACGAACACCCTCCACCAATTCCCTCACATGGGTAGACTTTTTTGGCTGGAGGCACGCTGTAGGGGTTTGCCGGCGGCAAACCCCTACGGGCTTGTCCCATTTGGTATCAGGTTTTGCGAAAATCTCTACACATGTGAGCCACCAATTCCTGGGAGCGAAGGCGTTTCGCCTGCCCCAGGCAGAGGTTTGGCACCGCCAAACCCCTACTTTATCACCCAAACCACATGTATCAACAGAGTCCAAAAGGGGCGGTTTTGTAGGGCTTCAGCCCCTCAATGGGTGTCACCAGTGGGTGTGTGAGGGAACCTGGTTCCCTCACGCTCCCCTTTGCAGTGGGGT
>CAYFVX010000589.1:0-3736 GCA_964346425.1 uncultured Chloroflexaceae bacterium
CATAAATCGTAACTACAGCGGCTACAAGCCGCTGCTACAATATCTCGTAACCGCTTTGCAAAGCGGTTGACCAAAAAGTCTCCCCATGTGGGGGATTAACCCCCCGTTTTACTGGCACATGCATTTACGCGAAAGATAGGTGATGAGTGATGAGCGGATGCAATGCGCTCTATCGCACCAGTTTTTGCAACTCTTCACCCGAACATGGTATCACACAACTCCGCAAACAACATGCCCACCGTTTGTAGCGATAGCCTGTTCAACTGCGCAATGATGGCGTCGCGTTCGGTATGCAACTGCTCGTTGTCGCTGTCGTGCCGGGCTGCATCTATGTTCTCTTGCAATTGCTGGGCATATTCCTGCGCCTCGGCAAAGCGGGGATGGTTGCTACCAAGGCGGATCAGCAACAGGTTTAGCCCGGCTTCGTAGCGGGCAAAATCGTCGGGTTGGGGAGCATCGGGCATGAAGATGACGTGTTGCTGTTCCCCCGCCGTATCCTGCGGTATGGTTGTTGTGCTTGCTGCGGCTGCACGATCAGCCGCATTATCTGACATCATCAACAGGGGGAGCGCAACCAGTATCCAGGGGACGGGAAGGATATCCTGGTTACTCCTGGGTTCTTCAGCATGAAGGCGAGGAGTGTGCATGGGTTCTTTGGCACGGATAGTGGTTTGCAGCGGTATTGTGCCGAGAGTTGCCTCCTTGCCCTCGGCTGTTTCTTGCATAATATCCACCAGAATGGTACTTCTTTGCGTAGCCCGGTGCGGTTTGAGAAAAAAGATGAATTTGCCGCTATCCTCATAGGGGTAAACCAGCACCTGCTGTATGATGGGATGTGGGATGTGGAAATCTGGCGCACGCACCTTGAGCAAGACGCTGACTTCTTCCAGGTCACCACTTTCAGGGTTGCGCGGAAAGCAGGTGCGCAAGAGGTCTTCACACACATCCTGTTGCGTCACCTCGTCGCCATATTCGGTAAAGGTGGGCAGTTCATCGCGGAAGCCGTTGGAATCGGGCATGCATATCTGTACCCATACCTCGGTGAAAGTACCGACAATGGCTTGTGCGGGAGTGGCTGCGTCAATTCGTCGGGGTTGATCGTCCATGTCCAGTTCTGGCGATTGCACGGCCAGTTGCGTTGGGAGTTGCAAGGGATCCAGACTCGCCAATAGTTGTGCAGGGGACTGTGTAGGCAGGGGGCAGATGAGTTGGGCAACCTGCTTCAGGTACAGGTTCCCAGGGTTGTTGTTGCGGGCTGCCTGGATAAGCTCCTCAAGTTTTCCCTGCGCTTCGGCCCATGTGATGAGGTTGAAGACGATGTCTCCCAGGTCTTGTCCAGCGGCAATGTGTTCCAACTGTTCATCAAGTTCAAAGCGTACCATTTGTTCAAGTTCATCCACGGTGGGGAAGGCACTCAGGAGCGCGTGATAGAGCTCTTGCAGTTCGCTACCTTTTAAGTAATGGGTAAGATTGCTCATAGGTGTCTCGTCTCCTCTTTGCTTGTCCAGAATACTGGAGATGGACAGTCTGGTTGCAGCCAACACTGTTGCCTATCAGGGTGGTTGGGGTCATAATACTCTGAATCATTGGAGCCATCAGTCTGGTTGCAGCCAACACTGTTGCCTATCAGGGTTTACTGGTATGCTTCCCTGAAGACAGGAAATACAGCTTCGCTGGTTGTTTCAGTGTCGGGTGTTCTCCCTGGTTCGACGTGTGGCTTTTAGCCACAGAAGCACATGGATGCACATGGATGCACACGGATGCACACGGATGCACACGGATGAGTGGTGTTCATCTGTTACCAGTATAGGGTATGCCGCACGCGGGTGCAATGAGAAAACCTTGCAGAAGGATTGCAAAAGTGTACATGATAACAAACAGACGAGCCGCGACCGTGAGGGAGCGGAGAAAATGTGCTTTCCCGCGAATGTGAACAGTTACGGAAAAGAACATCCTTGCTTTTTTAGCCCTCTTGTGCTATACTGCACGCAACGATACGGAAGGATAGATGGCAATGATAGAAGACAACAGCAAACCCCGCCGCGAGGAAATGCAGGCGATGATCCAGTCGGACGCGACGGATGCCGAGGTGCTGAAGTATATGCAGCAGTTTGCGAATGGCCTCTGGCTAGAGGTGTTGTCAGACACCGTAGACGTGTGGGTCCCCGGATTGTATGAGCGCAACCCGCGCTTCTTCGAGCACTTTCTGCTGCGCTGGGTGCAAGAGGTTGCCTTTCGCCGCCGCCGCCGCCGCAGTGGTGGTGATGATATCCCGTTGCCCAATCTGCTCGCTCGCTTTGAGGCCGATGGCAATATCACCCTCTTCCGCGAGCTGTATCCGTTCATTGTGTCTGGGGAACGCGCATGGAATGAAGACCTGCACACGCTGGCCCGCTCGTCAATGAGCAATGCCCAACTGCAGACGCTCCTCGAACGGCGGGATGTTTCCATGCGCTGGCTGAATGATACGGTGGCGACGCTGCTCTACCAGCGTGACCCGCCACGCTTCCGCGACTTTGTGCTGAAGCACCTGAATATACGCTACCAGTGGCAGTCTACATATCCGCTCCTGTTGCAAGCTATCCAGCAGCAGGATGATACATTCTATTGGAACATCTTTCGACAGACTGCCAGTGAGGATGAGTGGACAGAAGCGATAAACACGTTGCTGCAACAGCCTGTTCCCGCCGAACGGATTGACGCTGAACTACAGCAACGGCACCTGGACACATTCTGGGAACTGCCTGCCGAGCCGCTTATAGCCCTGCTGCAACACTATGGGAGCGCAGTTGTTCCCTATATCGAACGCCACTTGTGGCTGGTGGAGCCGCAAAAGAAGTACAAACTGATGCAGACGCTCAAGCAGGTATGTGCTGTGGAGGATTACTGGCGCATCTTCCATCTTGGTGGTGGGCAATGGCATGATCTGCTTGACGAACTGCGCGACCTGCTGGCCCGGCCGCTCTCGGATGATGCGTTGTTGCTTGCGCTGGAACACCGCATGCCACCAGACATACCATCGTATGCTGATGCTTTCAACGAATGGTACCAGGACAAAACGGCGGAGGTCTGGCTGGCTCTCTACCAGCGCAATCCGTCACGTTTTACCCCGCTGTTACGGCGTATGATTGGGTCTGGGGAGCCACCGCTTGCGCTCTTCCATGCGGCCGAGGAGCAGGGCGATGAGGATATGCTGAATTTTCTGACCGGCCGCAAATTGCCGCATATCCGCAGGATGCGCTGGCGTGGTTCCAGCAGTTTCTTCTGGACACCGGGGAAAAGCCGCGGTGGTGGACATGAATATCGGGAAACGGTGGATATGCTGATGGCGCGTTTTGAGCGACTGGTTGCGCAGTCGCGCGAAGGCTATGTGCGGCATGCCGCCAGTATGCTGGGCAGCGTAGAGCGTGGGCTGCTGGAGTGGCTTTTTGGCGGTAAAGAGCATGAGGAGAATCCGCCGCTGGACTATCTGCGGCAGCAGCAACACGAGACGTGGCGCAACACGCCGGACGCATTGCGCGACCTGCTGGAAGCTCCGCATATTCCGATCCAGATGATTGGTGTGGGGATGCTGTGCGCGGGCGGGAGTGTGGCGGCGCAGCGCGTGGTCGAAAATCTGCCCATATTGCGGGCTTTGTTGCTGGGGCAGGCAAAGATTGAGCACAAGAAGCAGGTGCTCGCCTGTCTGGAATATGCGGCTCGCCAGGGAGAACCGTTTGCGGCGCAGGTGCTACCG
>CAYFVX010000590.1:0-3731 GCA_964346425.1 uncultured Chloroflexaceae bacterium
AGCCAGATCATGATCGTGCTTGCGCTCATGCCCCACATTCCCGACCAGAACCACGCCGAACTGATCAACACCCTGGTTGAACATATTCGCGCCATAGAACATGACCAGCAACGCAGCAACCTGCTCACCGACCTCGCCTGCCGCCTGGCAGAACAGGCATATATTCAGGAAGCCCTGACCGCTATCCAGATGATAGAAGGCACACAGCAACAGGCCGCAGCAATGGTGCAACTGGCACCCGCCTTACCCGAACCACTCATGCAAAAAACCCTGGATACCATCGCCACCATTGAGCAGAGCGAGCAACGTAACCGCATGCTAGGCCAGCTTGCCCCTCACCTGCCCGAATCGCTCCTGCCGCGGGCACTGACCATTGCTCGCTCGATAGGCGATGGCAACCAGCGCACCCTCCTGCTGGCCCATCTTGCCGCCCACCTGCCGCGTCCGCTGCTGCATCAAATACTTGACATGGCAAAAGCAAGCCGTAACGAACAGCACACCATAGAAGTCCTCGGCGTGCTGGCACCCCATTTGCCAGAACAACTCATGCGCGAAGCCCTCACCATCGTCCGCTCGCTGAAACGCGAAGATTATCGAGTCCAGGCACTTGAACGCCTGACCCCCTGCATGCCGCACCAACTGGTGCGTGTTGCACTGGACATCACCAGCAAACTGCAAACCATCCAGAACCGCGCAACGGCCCTGGTTGCCCTGGCCCCCTACGTGACAGAACCGATGCAGCGTGAAGCCCTCACCACCATCCACGCGATTGAAACCGAAACACAGCGCACACGTGCCTTGCAAACCCTTATCCCCCACCTGCACCAGTCGTTGTTATTCAAAGCCCTTGCAGAAGTACGCACCTTGAACCAGCGAGATAACCGCGACAGTATCTTGATGTTGCTGGCACCGCGCCTTGCCACACATAGCCACTGGAAACAGGCACTTGACGCGGCATGGAGCATAAACGGCGCAGAAAAACGCATCACCACCCTGGTGCAACTGGCTCCATTTCTCACCCATCCCATGTTGCAGGAAATCCTGGCAACTATCCACACCCTCGAACATGCGGATGTCCGCGCAAAAGCATTGGCAGATATATCAGTCTACCTGCCGGCGCAAGAGGCAGATGTCCTCCTGCCCGCTATCTTGCACAGTGCAAGCCAGGCAAAATGGCAGCAAGCCGCAACTCCGTCCGCCATTGTGCCCAGGCTGTCCCAGGCAGATGCTCACCGCCGCGTCATCGCATCCTTGCAAGCGGTGGAGAATGCACTGGACCGCGCCAGAGGATTTGCCGAACTACTGCCACTGCTTGAACCTGCCTTACAACAGGAAGCCCTGCAGCACATGCTGTACGCCGTGCATCAAACATGGGGACAATATCGGGCAAATGTCCTGGTAGATATAGCCCCCTATTTGTCTGAAGCCACCCTGCGCCGCGCCCTGGCAGCCGCGCAGGAAATAGACCAGCCGGCCTGGCGTTCCAGAGCATTGACGGGCTTGATACCCTTCCTGCCCCCCGCATTAAAAGCGGAAGTGATTGAAGAACCGCTGGCTGCCACTCGTACCATCTGGGAGACTACCGACTACGTGCGGAGCCTGGACTATCTGCTCCCCCACCTGCCAGCACCGCGTCAGCCCCAGGTGCTTGCCGAGGCAATGCACAGAACACGCTCGCTGGAAAATGAACAGGAACGCGCTGCGGCCCTGCAACTCCTTGCGCCTCATCTTGCCCGCCTGCCCACCGACCTGCGGGCTACCCTCTGGAGCGACACTCTGCATATCCTGGCAAACCGCCCCCGCCCCCATCTACTCAGCGATATCCAGGCACTTGCTCCCCTGCTACCCGCACTCGGCGGCGACCAGGCCATTGCAGAACTGGCACAAGCGATCATCGAAGTAGGTCACTGGTTCGCCTGACCGCTGACCGTTGACCGCCGACCGTTGACCGCTGAGACCAGGTTCGGATAATGACTGCTACCACAGATGAACACAGATGAACACAGATGATACAGTTCTCCTCTTTCTATCTCTGTATCTCTGCGTCTCTGCGCCTCTGCGTTTTATAAGTAATCAGGCGAACATGGTATTACCCGTATTTGGTATGACCACGGATCGCCGACTGCCGACCGTCCCCTCGTCCCAACGCTCCCCCGTTCTCACATGGGTAGACTTTTTTGTAAACCGCTTTGCAAAGCGGTTGAGGGATGCTGTAGCAGCGGCTTGTAGCCGCTGTCGCCACGATTAATGTGACGTCGCTCTCCGACAAAGAATCTGGTTTGCAGACGCGGAAAAAACGTCACAAGTGGGCAGATTCCGCGGTTACAAACCGTGGCTACGATTCCCAACGAGGTTCTTGTCCTCGAAAAAGTCTCCACATGTGAGTTCCCCCGTTCCCCCGTTCCCTCGCTCCGACGCTCCGACGCTCCGACGCTTCCTAAACCACCATGCTGGCGAAATGGGGCGCAATCTGCGCAATCTCCGCCCGTAATCGCAACAGGGACAGATCGCCGGACTTGGCTTCCAGCATAACATCAAAATTGCCCAGCCCACTGGCCGCTTGCAGCAAGCTGAGCATATCCGTGCTTGCGACGAAATCGGCGTGTTGCCCTGGCCGTGGCGGGAGAATACGCGCCGCATGCCCACTCTGCGCCGGCAACAGATGGGCCTCACTACGGGCCGTACTGAGATGGACTTTGGGCCGCATATCGCGCGGCCAGGTGGCAAACGCCAGCCCCAGTGCCACACCCAGCGGCAACTGCTCCGGATTGGCAAGCTGATAGTGCAAATAATCAAACACAACCGGCACCCCGCACGCCTGATGCAGCAGCAGCAACTGACCCAGACTCGCGCCACCCGGCACATGTTCGACGACCAGCCGCTGCCGCGCACTCGCAGACAAACGCTGATACCGCGTGGCAAACCGCTCCAGCGTCGCCTGGCAACGACTACCCGCATGCATAAGGATAACCGCCTCTGCCTGTCCATCGAGGTGATCGAGCAGTGCCGCCTGCGCCTCGATGGTAGCAATACTGCGACTGGTTGTTGCATCATCTGCACTGCCCAGCAACATGTGATGATCCAGATGGATGGACAACCGCACCTTTTGCTGCTGCACCTGCTGCGCCAGCGAACGCAACTCCGTGCGACACTCTTGCAACTGTTGCCGCACCTCCGCGCTACCTGCCAGCGAAGCAACCGGTGGCAACAGACTGGCCGCCATCCGATAGAACGACACATTGATGCGCTGCAAATACGTCAGGATATCGCGCAGATACATCAAGCCAACGCTCAAATGCAACCCCTCCCGCTGCGGCGGCTGCGAGCGCAGGGCCGGCTTGCCCACAATACGTACTGGAAACCCGAGCCGAACCATAAAGAATACCTGGCTGGCGTACAGGCTTCTATTGACCAATAGAAGCCTGCACACCAGACAAAAAACCGTATGGGCAAAACTCTACGGAAAAGAAACCGTAACACCGTAACAGACAAAATATACCTACACGTTATCAGTTGATAATATCACGGTATCGTGTATTTTGCAACCAGTAAGACATGGCACGCGGGTGCGTGCGTTTGTGCAAAGCAGGGGATTGGGGATTGTAACCGGGGAGCGTGCGGGAACCAGGTTCCCGCACGTTCCCCATTCTGGTGGGGTTTATTGTTTTTTCGACGACGTCGAAAAACAAGAAACCCCACGCCAAAGCTGTGGCACGCGGCGGCGTGCGGTT
>CAYFVX010000591.1:0-3721 GCA_964346425.1 uncultured Chloroflexaceae bacterium
ATTCCTATGCTGAATACAGAGCCTTGCACATTTGAGCCAAAGGCCAAAGTCTAGGACAAGACACTAATCATAAGATAAAAATGGTGAAATTCAAGCAGGAAACGTGAGAGATTTCTGAGAGATTTGTGAGAGAAATTCCGTGCTGGCTGGGACGTTGTAGGGTAACTGTTCAGAAATGAGGCAAACAGACGAGCCGCGACCGTGAGGGAGCGGACAAAATGTGCTTACGAAAGGGAAATATCCGCTTACTGACGTGCGCAGATTGTTTTCTTTCCCGCGAATGTGAACAGGTACGTCGTCGGGCGCATTTGTCCTGCAAGAAAATTCACGCTACAATACCCTGTTATGAAAGAACCACAACTACAGGGCATTATACACCATATCGCGACATTTTGCGCCAGCCGCCACATCAGCGCGTGGCTGGTGGGTGGCTCCGTGCGCGACCTGCTGCTGGGGCAGATACCGCACGACCTGGACATTGCTGTAGACAGCGATGGTGTTGCACTGGCCCGCGAACTGGCGGATGAGTTGGGCGGCTCGTTTGTTACCCTCGACCAGGAGCGCGGCACGGGCCGTATTGTCTTCCAACTGGTTGCCGATGACCGGGCAGATCTCGCCGAGGAGATTGTTCCCAAAGACGATGACCCTCTGCCCAGACCCCTCTCCCATAAAGACTCTGTTGGTAAAGTCCGTCCAACTCCTGGGAGCGCAGGCGGCTCGCCTGCCCCAGGCAGGGGTTTGGCACCGCCAAACCCCTACCGCAGGGGCGAGGGGTTTGGGGTAAGGGTGTTGCCAGGGAAAAAACCCGTTACGTTCGCGCCTATGCCGGCCAACCCCGCCGAGCCACACCCCCAACTGGTGGTAGACCTCGTGCAATTGCGAGCCGCGACGCTCGACGAAGATAGCTGGCTGCGCGATTTCACCATCAACGCCATCTCCCTCCCGCTGACGCGCAGCGAAGGACAGCGCATCATTGCGCAACCCTTCCTGACGGAACCAGACTTCTTTACCAACCACCAACGCTTCACCGCGGAACTGCTCGACCCGACCGGCGGCTTGCCGGATATCGCCAGCCGCCAGCTTCGCGCCTGCCGCCCCACCAGCCTGCAAGACGACCCGCTGCGCATCTTGCGGGCGGTGCGCCTGGCCGCCACGCTGCATTGCCAGATTACGCCAGAACTGGATGCGCTCATCCGCCAGGAGGTGGCGGGGTTGGCGCAGGTTGCCGCCGAGCGAGTGCGCGACGAACTGCTGAAACTGCTGGCAACCCCGCACGCCGCCCCCTGGCTGTACTATATGGATGACACTGGCATACTGACGCACATCATCCCCGAACTGGAACCCGCCCGCCACTGCGAACAACCCATCTTTCATTTCCTGCCCGTACTGGGGCATTCGCTGGAAGCCGTCACCTGCGCCGAATGGCTGCTGGCCGGAATAATGGAGAATGGAGAATGGAGAATGGAGAATGCCGGGCAAGCGGGGGAGAATGGAGAATGCAGAATGGAGAATGCAGAATGCCAGACAGAGGTTGGGGGTCAGGGGTCGGGAAGAATGGAGAATGGAGAATGGGGAATGGAGGATGCCGGACAGGTGTCGGAGGGCGGCGGTCGCCCGACCACGGTCGGCGGTGCGCCTTCCCCGGTGGCGGTGCAGCACTACCCGCACCTGTCGCGCACGCTGCCCTATGCCAGCGAGTTAGCGGCGCATTTTGCCGGACCCAGGAGCAGCGGCTGCCCACGGGTTGCGTTGTTCAAGCTGGCTACTTTGCTACACGACAATGCCAAACCGCAGACGAAACAGCCCAAGCCCGGCGGCGGCGTCACGTTCTACGACCATCAAAAGATTGGCGCGAAAGTTGCGCTGCAGATCGCCCGCCGGCTGCGTATCAGCCGCCGCGACGCGCACTATATCGAAACCGTCGTGCATAACCATATGCGCCTCGGCCAGTTGCGGGCTGGCGGTGAACTGACCGAGCGAGCCATCCATCGCTTCTTCCGCGACACCGGTAGCGCAGGTCCAGATGTGCTGCTGCACGACCTGGCCGACCACATGGCGGCCAGTGGCCCCACCATCAAGCCAGAGAACTGGGCAAACCATATCGCGTGGACGGGTATCCTGCTGGATGCATACTGGGGCAAACCACCCGAACGCGCCCAACCGCTGGTCAATGGACACGACCTGATGACCGCGCTAAACATCGCGCCGGGCAAACTGATCGGCAAACTCTTGCAGGAACTGCACGAAGCGCAGGCCATCGGGGAAATTACCACCCGTGAAGAGGCTCTTGCACTGGCACGCAGGGTAATGGAGCATGGAGAATGGAGAGTGGAGAATAATGAGGAGGAGTAACCCCTATGGAATACCAATATTACGAATTTCAAGCCCTGGATAGGCCACTCACCAGGGAAGACAAGGAGTATGTCAGTAGTCTTTCCAGCCGCACACAGCCAACCTCGCGGCAGGCGATTTTCACCTACTCCTATGGCGACTTTCGCGCCGACCCGCTGAAGGTGCTGGCCCGCTGTTTTGACGCCTTGTTCTATCAGGCAAACTGGGGCACCACGCAACTGGCCTTCCGCTTTCCCGCCACCGTCGTTGATAGGCAAAACTTCGAGCCATACGGTATTGGCACCAGTGTAGATGTCTTCCAGGAAGGCGCGTATGTCATCCTGAATATCAGCATTACCGATGAGGACAACATGCCAGGCTGGATAGAGCCAGAAGGCACACTCGACGGACTGCTCCCGCTGCGCGAGGAAATCATGCACGGAGATTTGCGCGGGCTCTACATTGCCTGGCTCAAGGCCGTCCAGCACGATGAATATATCCTGATGGGTGACGACGAGCATGGCCTGATGGACGAGGATAAGGACGAAGAACTTGATGTCGAAAATCCGCCAGAGCCACCGGTTCCGCCCGGTCTGCACAACCTTTCGCCCTCGCTGCACAATTTTATTGACGTGTTCGCCATTTCGCCCGACCTGGTCGCGGTTGCTGCCGAAGCCAGCGAAGACCGCACCACCACAGCGGATGATTTTGCCGCGTGGGTCCCCCTGCTGCCGCAGGAAGAGCGCAACGCCTTCCTGGTACGCATAGCCGAAGGCGATGCCCAGGCAAAGCTGGAACTGATACAACGGTTGCGCGAGGTCGGCGGGGTAGAAACCAGGTTGACAGCACAGCGCAGCGGGCAGCGCAGGCTGAACGATCTGCTGCAAGGGCAGGAAGCCTATGCTCGTCGGCGCAAGGAACGTGAACAACAGGAAGCACGTGCTGCCCGCCAGCGCGAGTTGCAAGCCCTTGCCCCCCGCGAAGAGGCTCTCTGGCAAGAAGTCTACGCGCTCATCAAAGAGAAAAAAGCCAGCCCCTACGACCGCGCCACAAAGCTGCTGGTTGACCTGCGCGACCTGGCGGCCTACCAGCAGCAGCAGGCAGCGTTTCAGCAACGGTTCAACGACCTGGTCAATAACCATGTCACGAGCTCCGCACTGCTGCGCCGCTTCCGCGAGGCCAGGCTGATGAAGTAGCGAGTCGGGGTCGGGGGTCGGGGGGCTCACATGTGTAAACTTCCCCCTGCCCCTTCTCCCACAAGGACTCTGTTGGTAAAGTCCGAGCAGGGCCTCGCGCAAAGGCGCAAAGCCGCAAAGGTCCGGACAGGAGATGGTGTTTACCATCAGAGTCACAAGGGGGGAAGGGGTGCCGGAAGCCCCTCTCCCTGGAT
>CAYFVX010000592.1:0-3720 GCA_964346425.1 uncultured Chloroflexaceae bacterium
TCCGGGCAGGGCCTCGCGCAAAGCCGCAAAGCCGCAAAGGTCCGGACAGGAGATGAGGTTACCCTGCGCCGGTCCAGTCGGCTACTGTCTGCTCAATATATTCTGCAGCGTGCTTCCATGCAGGCTCAAGCATCACATCATGGGCTGCATCGGGGACAACAAAAAGATCGGTATGATAGGCGTTTGCCAGGGCTTGCTGTTCCTGGAGGGTGAATATCTTATCTTGCTCGGCCGCGATAACTTTCAGCGGACTGCGGTTGTATTCAGGTCTGGGAAAATGGAGCAGGCCGGTTTCAATCCCCACACGCAACGACTCAGAGTTCAGCAAAGCAGCATAGCGTGCCAATCTTTCGGCAGGTATATCTTCGCCAAAGCAGGCTTCGCGCACAATGGACGGGGTACGCACCAGGTGGTGTCCATCCATCAGTAAGACAGCCCGGAGCACGCTTACTGGATGACGAAGCATCCATCTGCGATACAGCCGCAGGGTTCCGTGAGGCGGAATGGAGCAAACAAGAAAAGCACCGGGCACCCGGTGCTTCATCAAGTAGAGCTGAATAATGTATCCTCCCAGGCTATGCCCAATGAGGATTGGTGGGGGAGATATTGCTACAACCGCCTGGGTAAAATCGCTGAGATAGTCTTGCAGGCTACAGAGATTGAAGGCTCGCGGCAATGTGCTTTTGCCATGCCCACGCAAGCTTATCGCGTGGCACACAAAGCCACGGGAGGCGAAACCTTCCATAGCTGGTTGCCAGCACCATGCCCCATGCCACGCGCCATGCAGAAAGAGCAACGGGGTTTGATACCGATGTCTGGGGGGATGGACCACCCGATATTCTAAAAGGAAATCAGCCATAGAAGCAGGAATGCTTAGGAAGCTATGGTATTCCTCAACACCCCGATGCCTTCAATTTCAGCCTCGATTACATCACCAGGCTGCAAAAATCGTGGCGGTTCCATTGCCATACCTACACCCGACGGTGTCCCCGTTGCGATAATGTCGCCTGGCTCTAGCGTCATACCCTGCGAAAGAACGGCGATAATATCCGGTATGGTATGCACCATGTCGCGCGTGTTGGCATCCTGCATCACCTCACCATTGACCCGCAGACAAATCGACAGATTGTGCGGATCAGCAATTTCATCCACCGTGACGATCCAGGGACCCAGCGGCGCACTCCCATCCAGGCTCTTTCCTTTGTAGAACTGCCGATGGCGGTTCTGCAAATCACGCGCCGAAATATCATTCATGATCGTATAGCCAAAGACATGCTCCATTGCTTGCTCACGCGGGATATTTTTCCCTTCCTCACCAATAACAACCGCCAGCTCGACCTCCCAGTCAATCTCAGTTGATATGGTGGCATCATAGGGAATGAGCGCATCAGGATGGTTGATAGCGGTTACGGCTTTGGTAAAGAAGACGGGCTGGTCGGGTACAACTTCCGGCCGACCACGCGCTCGCGCGGTTTCGACGGCGTGCGCAGCATAATTTTTGCCCAGACAGACCATATTTTTGCGCGGACGCGGGATGGGCGCAAGCAACTTCACGCTCTTTGTGGGCACAACGGTCGTTGCCATCGGCGTGTTATTGTTGAAATTGGAAACAATTTCACGCGTACAGGCAAGCACTCCGCGCTGTTTTTCAATAAGGGACAGCATGTCGGAAGCTTGCCTGGTCAGTTCAATAATAAAATCTTGTAGGACAACACCAACACGAACGTTGGAGCCATCCTGGTAAGTTACCAGTTTCATACAGCACACTTATCGCTTCAACAAATGGTTTTTCGTATTGTCTGGGTACATTGGTAACGTCCGGGCAGGGCCTCGCGCAAAGGCGCAAAGCCGCAAAGGTCCGGACAGGAGATGGGGTTTCCCAACAGAGTCCTCCAGGAATCTGTTGGGAAAGTCCGTCCAACCCCTGGGAGCGCAGGCGGCTCGCCTGCCCCAGGAAGGGGGGCGAGCGTGGAAAAGCTCAAATTCGGCACGAACAAACGCAACACGGTACTTAGAACCTATGGGGAAATTCGGTTCCCCAAACCCCGAACCCTGAACCCCAAACCGGCTCTTACGCCTCAACGCCAGAAAGCGCAAATGCTTCTTCGACGAAGGGGAATGAACCAGGCTGGTAGACACAATATTCTTCTTCTTCGAGCGGGTCGCCGGTCAGTGCATAGGCACGTGAGCGCGAACCGCTACACAGTGAATAGAACTCACACTCACCACACCGCCCCTTCAATGCTGAACGGTCACGCAACGAACACAACGTCGGACTGCTGCGGTAGATATCAACGATGGACTGTTCGCGCACATTGCCAACGGGCAAGGGCAAATATCCACACGGGCGAACTTCACCCCGCTGCGAAATAAAGACGAACCCATTGCCAGAGTTGACATGCATGGGAGCCCGGCGAATGCGGTCGGCTGGTGGTGGCAGTTGTTTTTCTGCGACAATCGCATCCAACTGCTCCTTCAGCCGATAGTAGGTGTCGTTGAGTTGCATGTATTCTTGCGGCGGAATACCTTTTGCTTCCAGGGTGGCCCGCTGGACGACAATGCGCTTGTAATGGTGGCCCTCAACCGTTTTGGCACTGATGTATTTGGAAGCGTCATAGAGGAAATTCATGACGGCTTCATAGTCTTCCCCTGAAATTTCATCCTGCGCAACGGCCCGTCCTGTCGGCACCAGGAAGAAGAGGGCCCAGGTCATCGCGCCAATTTCATGCGCCAGGGAGAAGATATTGGGGATATCAAACAGGTTATAGCGTGAGACCGTCGTATTGATCTGCACTTTCATGCCAATTTCGCGGGCAACTTTCCATGCATTGACCGTCTGGTCAAACACACCGGGCACCTGACGAAAATCGTCATGGATCTGCGGGTTTGAGCCATCAACACTCAGCGACATAGCACGTGCGCCAGCTTCACGCGAACGTCTGATATTTTCCTCGTTCAGCAGGGGGGTACCAGAGGGCGATACTGCCACAGTCAACCCTTTGTTTTCCCCATAGCTGATAAGGTCAAACAAATCGTCGCGCTTGAAGGGGTCACCACCCGTTAGCACAAAAATAGGTCGCGGTTTGCCAAAGTCCGCTACCTGGTCCATCAACTTACATCCTTCCTCAAAGGTGAGGATTTCTGGATCATGTTCATCTTTTACGCCCATGCGACAGTGGCGACAGGCGAGATCACACGCCTGGGTCACCTCCCAGATAACAATGAATGGACGTTCGTTGAGATCATACACAGGCTGCCGAATGAGACCGCGCTGTTTATGCGGATGCCCTCCTCCCCCATGCGGATGCCCTCCTCCCCCATGCGGATGCCCACCTTCTCCGTGCGGATGCCCATTGCCGGGGTGACCATTGCCAGCGTGACCATGCATGACATATCCTCCTTCATATACGTTGATAGTCAGAATGCCCTGAAGCACCGGGCGGTACTTGTTTCTGCGGGGCAGTTCATTTTTTCTGTTTCAATTCGTAATAATTCTCTATAAAAATATGCAAAAGTATGCAACAAAAGTATACCCGTTCTTGGGATATGTGTCAAGACAGGGTGAGAGGGTGCCATAGCACCCTCTCACCCTGTCAGGGATCAATGGGGTTCACCTGCGGTGGGCTTTGCTTTCGCAAGGCGAAAAACGCACGCAAGAGCGTGCTTGCCCATGCTGGTGGGGTGTGTGAGGGAACCTGGTTGCCTCACATTCCCGCAGGG
>CAYFVX010000593.1:0-3717 GCA_964346425.1 uncultured Chloroflexaceae bacterium
GAACTGACCATCAAGACGATCTTCCTGACGCTGTTGTACAACAGTGCCAGGTATGTGATGGACTCGGAGCCGGCCTTGCAGCGCGAGTATGGCGACCTGGTCATGCTGCTGCGCCCCGATATGCGCCAGCTTGCCATGCTGGAATTCTTGCTGGAATTCAAGTATGTGCGCCTGCCAGAGGTCGGTTTGCGTGGTGAGGAAGTCCGCACGATGAGTCGGGAGGAACTGGCAGCCTTGCCCCCCGTTGCTGCACAGCAGGCGGAAGCGCGGAAGAAACTGGTGGGTTATCGGCAGGTGCTCGTGAACAGCTATGGCGACATTCTGCGGTTGCGCTGCTACAGCGTGGTGGCGATTGGCTACGAGCGACTGGTGTGGACCGAGGTAGAATAGACCGGGCAGGAACCACGAATAGCACGAAAACGATGCTAACGTGCGTGGCTCGTTTCCTTTCACGCGGAGCAGCGGGGTGGGTTTGCTGCTCCCAACCCCGACACCGCGTCTCCTGCGCTAGTGTGGTATAATGCTTTTTCGTATGCAAGACATGAACATACAGATTTTCAGAAAGCAAATTGTTTGAGTACATATACCCTGGCATTTGGGCCATTTGAAACAGCCTGGCGCAGCCCGCAGCGACTTGTTTTCACGCTGCAGGGCGAAACGGTGGCGGATGTCCATTATCGCGCCAGCTATAATGAGCGTGGGTGTGCCGAGCGATTGCCACGTCTGGGGGCGGAGCAGGCTTTGCATCTCGTCACACGCATCTGTGGCTCCTGCTCGCATGCGCATGCCATGGCCTACTGTCAGTCAATCGAAGAATTGAGCGGTCAAATAGTGCCGGAACGTGCCGTGTATATCCGCACGATAGCCGCCGAGCTTGAACGGCAGGCGTCGCATCTGGAAACATTGACGACCATGTTTCAGGCTCTTGACCAGCAAGAGTATGCGGCAACCCTCTGGGAACTTGCGCAGAGTTCACGTCAGGGGATGTTGTTGCTCAGCGGACGGCGCATTATTCCGGACATCTGTCTGCCGGGTGGGCTGCGCAGCAATCTGGAAGATGAGCCGCGCAATGAGTTGTTGCTGCTGCTGGCCCGCATGAACCGCCGCCTGTCGCCACTGCTGGAACGCATGACCGGCGACGCCGCGCTCACGGGGCGAACGGTGGATATCGGCGTGATAGGCAGCACGGCTGCCAATCAGTTTGGCCTGCGCGGGCCAATGGCGCGAGCCTCCGGGCAAAATACCGATATGCGTTTGCATAGCCCCTATGCGGCCTATGCAAACCTTGCGCTGAGTGAAATTGTGGAAGAAGGGGGGGACGTCTACGCTCGCATTCTCGTGTTGCTGCTGGAAGCATACGAGAGTGTCAAACTGGTGGAACAGGCATTGCATGATTTGCCGGGCGGCAAATGGGAAGGTGAACACCCGCAAGAGTTCCTCACCGGCCAGGCGCATGCGTTTGTCGAAGCTCCGCGTGGTATGCTGCATTATACGCTGGAGAGTGATGGGCGGCGCATCACCCGTGTAACCATTGACCCGCCACGCCAACTCGACCGCCTGCTGGCGCGGGCCCTCTTTATCGGGGCTTCGCTGGATAATCTCATGCTGATTACGCTTTCAACCGATGCCTGTTTGACCTGTGCCGAGGGTTAATCTCATATGATACTCTTCGCGCTACTTCTGCTTCTCCCAACGGCTCTCCTCTGTCTGCTGCTGAATCGCCGCATGGCAACCCGCACGCTGGGCATCCTGGCCGGTCTGTCATCATTTGCGGCTGGGGTCGGATTGCTGGTGGCAAAGATACAGCATATCGTTATTGATATTTTCCCGTTCATCTGGGCAACGCTCGATCAGGTGGTGGTCTTTTTCCCCTTTACGTTGCCCACCGTGAATGAAATTCCAGCTATTGTGCTGCTTATCAGTGGCGCGTTGGCCCTCTGGTCGGTAGCACTTGCGCTGGACCCTGGCGTGCGTGGCTTTGGCACGCTGTTTGCCTGGGCGTTGCTCGCGCTGGCGTCTACGCTTATCGGGCTGGTCAGTGGCGGGGTGCTTATCGCCCTGGCGGTTGCAATGACGGTGCTGGCAAGCTATGCGGCGACGCGTTCCAGTGGCGCACTGGCGCAGCGGGAATCGCCGCCGATAGGCTTGATAATGGGATTGTTTGCCAGCCTGTTGCTGGCGGTGGGTATCCTCACGATACAAACCCGCATCTTTGCTGGTCAGCCGCCAGATATACTGTCGGTTGCCCTGGTGTTGATCGGTTGTCTTATGCTAATCGGGCATGCGCCTTTTCATCATATGCTGGATGAAATGGTTGAAGCTCCGGCTGCGTTGAGTGGCCTGTTGTATGGTGTGGTGTTGCCCGTGCTGGCGTTCGGCACGTTGTTTCGCTTTCTCTGGGTGCCCAATACGATTTTTGCCAGTCTGCCGATGACCATGCCGTCGTTCTGGCAGGTGCCGCTGTTGCTGATTGGGAGCGGCGGTTTGCTTATCAGTGGGGCGGCCGCACTGCGCGAACATCGTATGCGGCGGTTGCTTGGCTGGCAGATGAGTGGGCAGGCAGGGGTGGTGTTGCTGGCTCTTGTGCTGGGCGGGCCGCTGGCGAAACTGGCGGCCTCTGCATTGCTGGTGAATATGGTAGCCGCAACACTGGCCGCTGCGCTGGCGATTGCGGTGCTGGAGCATATCACCGGTAGTGACGACCTGACGCAAGACCTTGCCGAGAAGCAGGGGGTTATCCATGCCTTGCGCATCCCTGGCTTTGTCTGGGCACTGGCAGCGATGGCTGCGCTTGGTCTGCCGCCGTTCTGGGGTTTCTGGGGGCGTTACTGGTTGTTGCAGGCTCTGGATGGCCGGGCGGCCTGGGTGTTGCCAATCATCTTTGCTGCCAGCACCCTGGCGGCTCTGGCCTATCTGGTGCCGCTGGCCCGCTACTGGTGGCCGGGTGACTGGCGGAGCCGTTCGCGTAGCAAGGCAAAAGATAGCCGTGTGCCTATCAGCGGACGTTTGCTGCTGCAAGATACGGGCAAGCGCGGCAGCAGCGACACGGGCAAACTCAGTGTACAATCGGCTGGTATGCAAACACAGGAGCGCAAAACAACACCGCTGCCGCACTATCTTTCGCCGCTGACCTATGCATTGCTGCCTGCGCTGGTGCTCGTTCCGTTGTTGCTGGCTGGCGTGGCTCCTTCCTATGTGTGGGATGGCTGGTTGCGCTTGCTACTGGATGAGCCGTTGCCGTTTGCTTTTCCTTATGCGTTGCGGCTTGGTACTATCATAGTGTTTGTGAGCGGGTTACTGGTATGGCCTTTTGTGCGACGCATCAAGTGGAAACGTCGCACTCGTTCGGATGAGGATATGGTGCATGTCGGGCTGGCTCCGGATGCACTGACGAACAGTCTCGAACCACTGGCGCAGATAGGGCGGCCTGACGCATTGCTCCACAATGTCTGGAATGTGCTCAAATTGTTGCACAAGGGGGTCAGTTTTGCGTTGGCACCATTTGAGCAGCGGTATTATCTGGCAGGTGTGATACTGGCGTTGATTAGCTTGATTGTCCTGATTGCACAGGGGTAGGTCTGTGGTCAGGGGGTTCAGTGGGGTTTACCCTACTGCAAGCTCCGCTTGCAAACGGGCAAAACATGCACACAGGGGCGTGCCAGCCCATTCTGGTGGGGTTTGTGGTTTTTTCGACGAAGTCGAAAAAACCACAAACCC
>CAYFVX010000594.1:0-3714 GCA_964346425.1 uncultured Chloroflexaceae bacterium
AAAGGCGCAAAGACGCAAAGGTCCGGGCAGAAGATGGTGTTTCCCAACGGAGTCCGTGAGGACTCTGTTGGGAAACCTGTATAACCCTGCGCTCCCAGGTTTTTTGGCCGAAACAGGCGACGTTGACAGGCACATCGGGTTTGAGGTGAGGGCATTGACCGGGGAAAAACCCGTTACGTTCGCGCCTATGGAAGATGTTCCCCAGACGTCTGCGCGGGTGGTCTTGCGCTCGGCCGTGCTGCTGGCTGGCGAGGATACCGTGCAGTCCACGCTCACTCCTGTTGAAGATATGCCGCGGTTGCATACCGCCGGAGCCACGTTGCAGATAGAGGGACTGGAGACGTTTCCCGCCGACATGCATGCCGCGGTGCAAAAAGCAGCAACCATATGGGAAAATCAGCTTACCTCCTCGGTACCCATCGTGGTCGAAGTCCGCTGGGAAAAACTATCAGCCGACGTGCTGGCAAGTGGCGGCCCCTATACGCTGCTTGAAGGCCGCACATGGTATCCGCTGAGCCTGATAAACAAGCGGCGTGGCGCAGACCAGGATGGGCAGCGGCCGGATATGGTGGTTCGGGTGAATAGCACAATGGATTGGTATACCGGTGTGGATGGCGCATGTCCGCCAGATATGTTTGACCTGGTCACAGCCGTAGTGCATGAGATAGGGCATGGGCTGGGGTTTACGGGGTCGCTGGCGTACTTTGATGGGCAGGGGAGCTGGGGCGAGGTGGCGGCGGATGGCAACGTATATCCGCATGCGTTTGATCGGTTTGTGGTCAATGGGGCTGGCGAGGATATGTTTGCGTTTGGCAATCCATCGCAGGAGCTAGGAGAGGTGCTGACGGGCGGCCAGGTCTTTTTTGATGGGGCATTTGCAGTAGAGGCGGCGTACGGTTTCTTGCCGCGGTTGTATGCGCCGGCGGACTGGCGAGCGGGCAAGAGTATCTATCATCTGGACGAAACTACCTATGCAGTGGGTCACGAGGACTCGCTGATGACGCCGATGCTGCAATCAGGTGAAGCCATACATGGACCAGGGCCAGTGACGCGTGCTATGTTTCGCGATATTGGCTGGGTAGAGCATACAGAAATCATCCCGCGCTCGCCTACCCCTACCAATGCACCAACCGCTTCACCAACACCGATTGCCTCACCAACAGTGGTGCCCTCGCCAACGCCGCGGCCCGTGCGCGTCTCGCTGGCGAGCAGTAGCCCGGTGTACCTGGGGCAAACAATGTTCTTTACCGCAACCGTATCGGGTCAATATGCGCGGGTCGTGTGGAAATTTGGTGACGGCGTGCGGCGGGAACGTAATGAGCGACTGGAAGCAACGCAATACACCTATACCACACCCGGCACCTATACCACCACTGTGCGCCTGTTTGCAGCCAATGGACGCTTGCTGGCTACGGACGCGGTCAGTGTGGCTGTGGCTGCACCGGCGTTGCGCGTCGCGGTTGCGCCAACCCTGGTGGGGCAGACGACCTGGTTTACCGCCTCGGTGATGGGCGAGTATGATGGGTTAGCGTGGGACTTTGGTGATGGCTCCCCACCCATCCCCCGTTCTGCAGTGCGGCATCGAGCGTATACCTATGCGGCAGCAGGCATATATACCGTGACAGTGCGTCTGTTCTTCGCGGGTGCGTCTTCATCATTGGAAGAACAGGTGACTGTCTCGGTGGCCCCACTTGTCTTTGCGCGGAGTGCGCCAACCGTGTTGGGAGCGGCGACCTATTTCACCGCCACCGTAAGCCCATATCGGCGGTATGCGGCGGTTCGTTGGGATTTTGGCGATGGTGGTCTGGGGGCAGGATTACACGTGCGGCACTGGTATACGCGGCCGGGCGTGTATACGGTGCGGGCCTGGCTTTCGGATATGGAGGTGTACGGCTCTGCTTATCCGGGTGAATTGACCGGCTTGCAGCAACAGATACGGGTATTGACGCCGTCGCTTGAACTGGATATCGGGCAAGCAGTGGTGAGCGAAACAATGCTCCTGACTGCAACCGTCGGCCAGCACGCGTTGCCGTCACCATTATCGCTGCTCTTTGATTTTGGCGATGGGACGGAGAACGTCGTGCCTGTCACAGCGACAAATCAGGTGCGGTGTGCGCATACCTATACGCGGACGGGGGGCTATACGCTGCATGTCGGGTTGCAAGCGGGCGAAGTTTATGGCGGTGGCCTGATTGCCTCGGAAGTTGTCTCGGTTACGGTGGGCTATGGGCCAGCCGCGCACATCGTTCTGGGAGCCGGCGATGAGGTGTTGGAAGCGGATGGCGAGAGCTCAACCGTCGTGCAGGCGCACGTGATGGACCGCCACGACCACGGACTGGTGCGTCAGGAGGTTCATTTTCTGGCGACGCTGGGCGATATTCTGCCAGTGGTGACACGGACGGATGATCAGGGAATAGCACGCGCATTGCTCCGTTCTGCATCGGTGGCTGGCACGGGTTCAGTAGGAGCGCGGAGCGGTAGTGTGGGCGCGAGTATTCGCGTCGAGTTTGTAGTGTCTGGTGGGGTGGTGTATTTGCCGCTGGTGCGGCAGTGAAACGTTGGAGTTTGAGAGCGTTGGAACGTTGGAACGTTGCAGCGTTGGACATTGAAAGGCGTAGGGGTTTGCCGTCGGCAAACCCCTACTTTGCGCTCTTTGCGGCTTTGCGTGAGGAACATTCCCTGGCTTCTGAACAGTTACACCTGCTACTTGTCTCTTATGTTTCCCATTAAAGAGATATATTTGTGTTATTCGTGTTATTCGTGGTTACCAACTCATACCATGTTCGGGTGAATAGTTGAGAAAACTGCTACGATAAAGCGCATTGCAGTCGATCATCACTCATCACTCATCACTCGTCACTGGTATCATTACCCGAATTTGGTATTACCGCTGTATCAGCGGCAGATACACGGGCGTATCCTCCACGAGTGGCACGGTAGTCGGTGTAGCGGTTGGGATTGCCGACGGGTCTACATAACCAATCAGCGCGAACTCGGTCAGATGGTCCAGCATAACCGTGACCGTTTGGTCTGCCGTATTCACCGTGGTTGGCAGGATAACCCACTCGCCTGTTTCGCTGTCGTAGTAAGCCAGGCGCAGGTTTTGCGGGTCGCTTACCCCATACACATCCAGGTCGGCCGGTGTGTAGCGGACGGTCAGTGTGTAGGGGTGGTTGAACTGCGTGATAGGACGACCGTCCTTATCAAAGACATCCAGCTTGAACACCCGCAATGGCACCGTGCCGGCCGGTGGCGGCGCAGACGGTTCGCTCAACTCCTCGTGGCGAGCGGTGGCTTCACCATCCACAGCCCCCGGCGGGAACGTGATTTCGGTGTTGCTGTCTTCGCTCTTGAGTTTGCCCTCCTTGTCGCCGGTCCATGTGGTCGTGATGGGTTGCGTTCGGGTGTATGGTTGGCTGGTTGGGGTTGCAGTTGGTGTGCTGGTCGGCGTCGTCGTCGCATCATCATCCGCAATGCTGGTGGGCGTGACGGTCGGCGTTGGCGTCGCATCATCCTCCGCAATGCTGGTGGGCGTGACGGTCGGCGTTGGCGTCGCATCATCCTCCGCAATGCTGGTGGGCGTGACGGTCGGCGTTGGCGTCGCATCATCCTCCGCAATGCTGGTGGGCGTGACGGTCGGCGTTGGCGTCGCATCATCCTCCGCAATGCTGGTGGGCGTGACGGTCGGCGTTGGCGTCGCATCATCCTCCGCAA
>CAYFVX010000595.1:0-3711 GCA_964346425.1 uncultured Chloroflexaceae bacterium
TGATAGTTCCAAAACCATAGAAATCTATGGAAATGTTTATGCGGCAAGCCGCAACGGGTGAACTACGCACCCTCTACTCCCTTGCGAAAACGCATCAGGAGCTACTTTTCGGATAATGTTGTACGCACCATTGACATCAGCGTTGATATGCCGCCCATCGGCGGCTCGAAACAACCCTCGCCGTACCCGTTTCCCAACATAGTGATCGTGATGACACACCAGTTCACCATCCAGAAAACTGCATTTGCTGGTGTGGTTCTCTTCCGTGATGATGACATGAATGCCCCGCAACTCGGCTTTGTACGTCAGCATGTGGATAAACCGCGCATGCGGGATGGACACGAATGTCTGGTTGTTTCGTTTCCCAATCGCTACCCGCTGTTTCCACCCGTCGTTCTTGCCAATGACCAGCGTGCCAATACCTTCCCGTACCAGCAGATCAATGATGCGCTTGCTGGTGACGTGGAGTTCGTGTTCAAGCCGACGGTTCCGTTTGTCGGTCAGGCGATCAAGCCGATGGGTCGTGAACCGCGTATCCTCAAACCGCGCCTGTATTTCTGCTCGTCGCTTATTGTAGAACTGGTTGATGGCTTTCAGGGGACGACCATGAACAATCACGGGAACGAACCCCGTTTTGTTTGAAGCTATCGTCGCCAGATTGTTGATGCCCAGGTCTACTCCCGCAATAAGCGTTGGGTTACTATCGGCGGGTTCAGGGGCTTTTTCGTACACCACTTCTACCACATAGTGCGTTTTTTTGGGGACAATCCGCACCTGGTCTACGGCGGTTTGCCGCGTTCGTATGTGGATACCCAGTCCAGACGGGTGAATCCATCCCTGCCGCAACGTAGCGCGACTGATTGCTTGATCCGTGTACACCAACACGAACCGTCCGCGTTGCTTGTCCAGATACTTCGGCAGTCCTGGACGCCCCAGGAACTTCTCTGGATGCTGGCTCCATTCCTGCCGGGCCGCAAGGAATCCCCGCCAATTTTTCTGAAGCGTTTTGAGTACCTGCTGCGACACTTTGCGCGGCAATTCCTGGTAGGCAGGCAGGTGTTTCGCCTGATGGTAGAGCGTTTCGTAGGAGAGTACCTGCTCACCCTGAAAGATGTATGCCTGCCGCATCAGGTAATTGGCGGCATTGTAGAGGTTTTTGGCCGCAAATGCGGCGTCATCAATGGCTGCAAAGCGCGGGTCAGTGCGTTTGATAACATGTCGTTCAGTCAGTTGCATGGTCGTTCCCGTTCGCTTCAAGTTCGGCAACAATCTTCTCCGTCTTGCGTTTGGCTCTTCGCTGCCCATAGAGCCGCGCACACAATGAATAGATGATGCTGGTCAAATCAGCCAGCACGTCTTCTGTTTCGTTGTCGGCCTGATTGACCACTTCTATCTGTCGGCCTTGTCCCTGTAAAAGGGTTTCGATGGACCGAAATCCAAATCGTGTCAGGCGGTCTTTGTGTTCGACCACAATCAGGGATATGGTGGTATCTTCCAGGAGCGCGAGCAGTTTGGGACGACTATCGTTGACCCCAGAACCAACCTCTTTGACAACTTTTTGTACGTGATAGCCCTTTGCAAGACAGTATGCAATCAGTCGCTCCGCCTGGGCATTGAGGTTGGGCTTGTTTTCGGCAGCAGAAACACGGGCATAGACAGCAACCCGTTGCCCACGTTCGGTGGGTGTTGTGTCGCCCTCTGTGATGATAATAGTACCCGTGTCCAGTTGATAACCAGAGAGGTTCCCTGCTTTCCACCAGAGCCACGCGGTTTTATACGTGACCCCCATCTTTTTCGCATAGTCTCGTAATCTCATACGAAAAGTATACCATAAAATACTATAAAATCCAATGGAATTCAATGGAATGAATGCAGGCGGCGTACCGCCGTGGGATTGTGTGGGTGTTGGGGACGGCGGAGCCGTCCCCAACACCCACACATGTGGGTTGCGAGGGGCATTTCCCCTCGCGCTCCCTACTTAACGTAAGACTTTGCGAAAGCCTTGAATGGAATTCAATAAATCAGAGCAACGACACGAATACCCTTACCGCCGCACATACTCCATGTTCCCCGCCTGGCGCACATAGCCTTTGAGTTCCAGCATTGCGAGGGTGGAGGAGAGTTGCGCAACGGGCATGCCGCTTACGCGACTTACCATGTCTATATGCTGCGGTTCTTTTGTGAGGTATTCGAGGACGGCTGCTTCGGTCGGGTCTACTGGCAGGGCGGTGGCTATTTCTTGCTGGACCGTTAGCGTGGTGAGGTTGAGTTCTTCGAGAATGTCCTCGGCACTGGTTGTGAGACAGGCTCCATTGCGGATGAGGCGATGGGTGCCGGCACTGGTGCGGTTAAAGATGGAGCCGGGGATGGCAAAGACGTCGCGTCCTTGCTCCAGGGCAAAGTTGACAGTTATGAGCGCACCACTCTGTTCACCTGCTTCTACCACCAGTGTGCCCAGCGTTATGCCGCTGATGATGCGGTTGCGCGGGGGGAAGTTTGCGGCGTGCGGGCGGGTGCCGAGGGGGTAGTCGCTGATGATTGCGCCATATTCGGTTATTTGCTGCGCGAGTTTTTTGTTGCGCTCCGGGTAGAGGATATCTACGCCACAGCCGAGCACGGCGATGGTGCGACCACCAGCTTCGAGGGCAGCGGTATGGGCTATGGTGTCAATGCCTATTGCCAGGCCACTGACGATGGTGACGCCGTTTTGCGCAAGTCCTGTGACGACGTGGCGGGTCGCTTCTTTGCCATAGGTCGTTGGTGAGCGGGTGCCGACGACGGCGAGGGCCCAGTCATCGTTGGGGCTGAGCGCACCGCGGACATAGAGGAGCGGTGGTGCTTGCGGTGCCTGTGCCAGCAGGCGGGGATAGTCTTCGTCTTCGATCGTGACGATATGCACATCCGCCCGATGCACCCGTTCCATAACGGCTTCCAGGTCAAGGTCATTCCGTGCTTTTACCAGTGCGTTTGCCGTTTTACCATCTATGCCGGCGGCGATGATGTCGTCGCGGGGGGCGTGCCAGGCAGCTTGCAATGAGCCACAATGCTCAACTAGCCGTTGCTGGCGGACGGGACCGAGACCGGCGACGAGGTTGAAGCCCAGGTAGTAGTGGGTGTGTGTCAGGTCTTCCATGGGATGCTATTGTAGCATAGATTGGACGGTGCTATCATGCGGCACAATTCTTGGACATATCCAAATATTTGTGCTATAAATAATAGAGGGCAGCAGCAAACGTTTTTGTTTGAGTGCTGTCTTTTGATACCTGAATGCATATGATAAAAGAACCTGGGAAAAGAGGCACAAATATGACACTGAAAAAGGCACGATTACTCATTATTCATCTGGTTTGCACCGAGCAGCGGCAGATGGCTGAAGCACTGGCAGCAAAGGTACGCAAGGTGCTCAAAGCAACCAAAGCAAAGAAAGCAGCCTGATCCCCTCTGTGGTATCATTGGCTGATGAGAACGAGCAGTATACCCCTCAGTGGGGGGCCTCACATGGGGAGACTTTTTTATCAACCGCTTTGCAAAGCGGTCGCGAGATACGGTCGCAGCGGCTTGGAGACTCTGTTGGTCCATGTGTTTTGGGTGATACGGTAGGGGTTTGGCGGTGCCAAACCCCTGTCCGGGGCAAGCAAGATGCCTGCGTTTCCAGACACTATCCTTGCACTTTTTCCTGTTCTGTCAACCTGAAGATGATGAGAAACAGCA
>CAYFVX010000596.1:0-3711 GCA_964346425.1 uncultured Chloroflexaceae bacterium
AGCGAATCAACAATTTCACCAATTGTTTTCTCTGGGGAAAAGGTAAACGTAATTTTCCCCCCGACAAGATCTGCAGGTTCTTCCAGAAGGCTACTCACCCCACAAGCTAACCATTTGGGAACAGGACAACAACTAGCATCAATCAGTGCAATAAGAGAGCCGCTGGCATACTCTAGCCCCCTGTTGCGAGCCGAGTATGGACTCTGACCCCTGTTCTCGACCAGCATACACACCGGGTAGGACTGGATAACCTGCGGAGTGTTGTCTGTCGATCCATTGTCAACCACAATAATTTCATAGCGATCCTGGGGATAGGTTTGATCCAGCAAAGCTTCAATGCATGTCTGGATTCGACCGGGAGCGTTGCGGACGGGCACAATGACGGAGACAAAGGGTATGTCAGTATTGTTCGAAGGGAGTATTTGCTGCGTATCGGAAATGGTTTCATTCATACAATATATTTCTCAAACTTGCACGCTTCACTGAGTGGTTATTCTTTCCTTTCAGGAGCATTCCGCGATTTATCCGGGCCTGCCAACCTGAAACGTTGCACCCTTTTGAGCACATTTTCCACCAGCACATGGATTGTCCCAACACTCTTTGATGCATTATACACCCATGTACCCCACCAGATGGCAAATAGCCTGTGCAACATATTAGACGTTCCCCGCTCACGAATTTTATGCACGACATACCAGAGAGACGGGGGAAAGAGACCACGAATAGTTGGATACCCTATCTGGAAGGCAGAATAGCCACGCTCGCGCCATGCCTGGGGAAGACCACGCCCAACGCGATATTGCTTTTTGATAAGGGGGAGAAGTCTACGAGCAGGGTACCATACACTGGCATCGGGTGCGTAGACCAGTTCAAAGCCAGCATTGGTAGCGCGACGTGTCCAGAGCGTATCTCCACCTGAACGGATTTTTTCTGGAAACAGTCCAATAGTGTCAAAAACCACCTTGCGCACCAATAAGTTCCCTCCAACAGTTGCTTGCGTGTTTTCAATAGAGTTTTTTACATCCACATTGTAGAGCGAATCAACCATTTCCCCAACGGTTTTCTCTGGTGAAAAAGTGAACGTAATCTTGCCACCTACCAGATCAGCTTGCCCGTCCTGTATCCTGGCTACCCCATACTCGATCCATTGGGAAACGGGCCGACACGTCGCATCCGTCAGGGCAATAATAGCCCCGTTCGCATGCCGTATTCCCAGGTTACGAGCCGAATATGGGCTTTTGCACCTGTTCTCGACCAGCATGCGCACTGGATAATCCGTGATAACCTGCGGAGTGTTGTCCGTCGAGCCATTGTCAACGACAATAATTTCATAGCGATCCTGGGGATAGGTTTGATTCAGCAAGGCTTCAATGCATGCCTGGATTTGAAATGGAGCATTAAGGACGGGAATGATGATGGAGACAAAGGGGACAAGCGTATTATTGGAAGTACTTGTTTTCTGCAAACTGGTCAATTTTGTTCCTGGTACACGAAGGATTATCTGCTCAGAGAAATATATATTTCTGCCAATCGTTCTCCCTGAACCTGAGCATTATACTCGGTTTCCATACGCTTTCGCCCGGCTTCTATCATCGGTTGCCAATCGTCAGGATGCTCAATCAACCAGGTAAGGTGAGCAACCAATCCATCTACATCACGCTCATCTGCCAGCAGTCCAGTTACCCCATCCTGAATAACCTCCGGGATATCGCAATGTCTGGAACTGACAATGGGCATACCTGAAGAAGCCATGTCTATAAGTGATACCGGCGCCCCACCTTCTGTATCACCCATGCTCGATGTTACACTGGGCGAAAGAAAAATATGATGGTCATAGGCTTCCTCAAAAAACCGATGGTATGGTTGATACCCAGGCAAACGAACATATCCACCAAGCTGGTGTTGTTCCAAAACTGCGAGGATTTTACGTTTCTCGACCTGGCTCAAGTCATCGTTGCCAGCATCACCAATAATAGTAACCTCAAGATTAACCAGGTGACGAATATGGGCCAGAGCTGCAAGTGCATAGGGGATACCCTTTTTTTCCCGGAAAGTTGCTGCAATCAGCACACGCAGAGGAGTGCCTGGTTGCCAGACACGGGGCAAATAGGCAATTTTATCTACTTCTACCCCCAGATGTTGCACCTGCACTTTCTGGGCTGGACATCCCAGTTTGATAACATTCTGCGCCATGTGGTTTCCTTCGCAAAGGACCCGATCAACGTGTTCAAAGAGATCTTGATAACGTTCATGCCATTCAGGATATTCCTGCGGGAGGTAGCTCACATCATATCCATAGAACGTGACGACATGCTTGAGACCAGCACGTGGTGCAATTTTTCTATCAAGCCATCCTTGATTGCCAAAGTGAGAATGGAGTAGCTGTGCCCGATGCCGCTTTGCCTCAAATACCTTATACCCCAGATACTCGCGAATCCCTAATTTTCGCAAACCTCTGTCCCAAAAGGAACGCCATGCTGGTTGTTCTGCAAAGGAATGGATACGTGGCAAATGAAACTGGTCAAGATTCTCAGTACTTTCACAAACGATATGCGCTTCGATAGGGTGTGGTAAAAATTTGACCTGTCTGTACATCCAGATCTGCGTCTGTGGAAGCCATCGTTTAGCACTGTGGAAGACAACAGTTTCAGGTTTTGCCTTTTGCGTGTTCAAATACTTACGCTCCTATCATACGCCAGAGCAAGCGTAACCGCTCACGATTAATAAACCAGGTAGCCAGCCCATACACCAGGGCACCAGATGGCACACACACTGCCAGAACCCAGACGCTCTTTAAATCAACCGGCAGCATCAACCTCACCCCAATAACAGCCACCGCCATCAGCAATCCGCACATCAGCGGATACCATACCACCTTTGTCAGTTCCCCTACCGGCAGATTGATGAGTTTGAAGGGAATGGCATAATTTGGATAAACCCGCAGGAAGGTTGCTATCGCGTAGGCAAGAGCAACACCGACGATGCCCCATTTTAACCCATAAGCAAACGCAGCTACCGTAAGCGTTCCTGAAATCACTCCCCATTTGAACATCCAATCAGTGCGTCCTTTTGCTTGATAGATTGTCCCGACGGTTGTTCCCAAAGATTGCGACATGCCCACTGGTGCTAGAATAATCAGGATGATAATGACTGGTGCCCATTCTGCTCCAGCGATAAACAGGATAAAATGATCAGCAAGGACCATCAATCCAAGCATCAAGGGAAAGGTAACCAGCGCAATGAGACTGATAATTTTAAGATATGTCTGGCGAAACAACGCATTATCATCTTGTATCTGCGAGAAAGAAGGAAACATCACCCGCCCGATAACCTGCGAAATATTCTGAAGAGGGTAGAGCATAATGCGATATGCCAGCGTATAATACCCCAATTGCTGAGTGCCCAGGTAGCGCCCAATCAAAAGATAATCGGCATTGCGCGAAAAATAGTTAAACATTCTGGAACCGCTCAGGTTCAAGCTATATCGGCTAATGGATCGGATATCACTCCAACAAAACTGAAAGGATGGCTTCCAGTTGCTCCAGACCCAGAGCAATACGGTGGTAACCATTGAAATGCTCAAAAATTGATAGACCAGACTCCATGCACCATGCCCGAACAAAGCGGAACCAATACCTACCACTGCCCCGGCAACTACTGCAAGTATTTCAATCTTTGCCAGAAGATGAAACGTCAATGAACGCTCCAGTC
>CAYFVX010000597.1:0-3697 GCA_964346425.1 uncultured Chloroflexaceae bacterium
TGGGGTTTATGGTTTTTTCGACTTCGTCGAAAAAACCATAAACCCCACTCCAAAGGGGAGTGTAAGGGAACCTTGTTCCCTCACACTTCCACAGGTAATACTCATTGAGGGGTGGCTTTACACCGGTGCTCGCACATGGTACTATCTGCTAACGTCTGGTTCGTTTCCATTCCCATCTCGGGTGTGGGCATACACGTATCTTTTGGAGGAACATATACCAATCTCCATGCAATTTTTTGATGAGCAGGATAGGGATGAAACATACCATCCCGATTGGAAGGAATCATTGCCGCAATCGCTTCAGCCGCAAACGGAAACGCTTGACCAGAAGTCACCAGTACGTACAACTTCACCCCGCGTCCTCATCTTGCACGCCTCGGTGGGCACCGGTCACAAGCGGGCAGCCCAGGCGATAGGAGCCGCCTACAAAAACTATCAGGCAGAGCATGTCCGCATCGTAGATGTGCTCGACTATACATCGAAGATTTTTCGCATGGCTTATGCGCAGGCATGGATTGAGCTTACGTCGCATGCGCCGCAAATATGGGGCTATTTCTATACCCAGACCAACATTGATCCCGACGTGGCAAAGCTTATCAACAACATGCGCAAGCTGATAGAAAGTGTGGGTACCAATGATCTCAAGGATGTGCTCAGTGCTTTTCGCCCGGACATTATCGTCTGTACCCACTTTCTCCCGATGGAACTGCTGGTCAGGCTCAAGCGCAAGGACCGCCTCTCACGGCCTGTTTACTGTGTCATTACCGATCATGCCACCCACACCTTCTGGACCTATACTGACATAGACGGTTACTTTGTTGGCAGTGAGCAGACAAAAAGACAACTCATCGAACGGGGAGTTGCCGCTGAAAAGGTGCGCGTGACGGGTATCCCGGTGCAGCCAGCGATAGCTTTGCCAAAAGACGCCGCTGCGGTGCGCAACAAACGCGGGTTTCCAACAGACGAACCATTAATAACGCTCTTTGGTGGGGGCATAGCCAGCGAACGGGTGCGCAAGATTGTCGAAGGCATGCGCCAGGGTGGGCATAAAGGCACGCTGGTGGTTATTGCTGGTCGCAATCCTACCTTAATTGATGCGCTCATAGATATTGAGCCGGAAGGAGATATGCGCCTGCGTTTGATGGGGTTTGTCACCTATGTGGACGATATCATTGCAGCAAGTGACCTGGTTATCACCAAAGCAGGCGGGTTGATTATCAGCGAAGTGCTTGCACGCGGCATCCCATTGGTTATCTTTGACCCTATTCCCGGTCACGAAGAATGGAATGCTGACTTTGTGGTGAGCAATGGGGCTGGCGTTCAGCTCAGAATGGCACAATCTGTCCCCGCCACCGTCGCACATCTCATTCACAACCCGCCGCTCCTGGGCCATATGCGAACACGGGCATTTGCCATAGCCCGTCCGTATGCTGCTCAGAACATTGCGACGCAAATGATTGCTGACTGGAGGATGAATGTTGAATGATACCAGCACGAAGCACGGTTTTATTTGCGCTGTCTGATACAGGCGGTGGGCATCGCAGTGCCGCGGTTGCCATTGATGCCGCGCTGCGTGCCGCCAGCCCTGGCACAATAAGCTGTGATATGCTCGATGTATTGCGGGTGTCCAATTTTCCCATTATCCGCAATGCTCCTTCCCTCTACGATAAACTTTCGACAAAGTGGTTACGCTTCTACAATCTCTGTTTCCGCCTGAGCGATGGAGCCTGGCAGGTGCATATCCTGACGCGGCTGGCCCTCTTGTGGGCGCAACGTTCGCTGATGCAGGTGGTCCAGACCAGCCCACCAGATATCGTTGTCTGCACCCATCCACTGGTGCTGCGCCCTATGCGGGCCGTGCAGCAGGCAACTGGTCTCCCCTTCCCTATCGCCGCAGTCGTAACCGACCTGGTTTCGCTCCACCATTCATGGAGCTATCCAGCGATAGACCTCTACCTGCTGCCCACCGACGAAGCATATGAGGTGACTGCGCGGCGGGGTATTCCGCAGGAACGCATGCGGCGCACCGGCTTTCCCGTGCATCCCAAGTTTGTGCAATATGACCGCCACCGTGCATTGGCCCGCCGCGAGCTAGGAATAGCTCCGGATTGCTACACGCTGCTGCTGACCGGCGGGGGGGTCGGGTCGGGGCAGATGCTGAATAATCTGGTGTTTGACCTGGAAGGGAGTTATCCTGCGCTGCAACTGCTGGTTGTGACCGGCAAAAATCAGGCCCGCTTTGCGGAACTGCAAGCACGGAAACGCAACCTGCATACGCATGTCTATGGCTTTGTGCAAAACATGGAGATGCTCATGGCCGCCAGCGATGTGGTTATCACCAAGGCCGGGCCGGGGACGCTGATGGAGGCTCTGGTGATGCGGCGGCCCGTGATTATTACCGAGGCGGTCGGGATGCAAGAGCAGGGCAATATTGATTTCGTGGTCAATAACAAACTCGGCTTCTTCTGTCCCTCTATCGAGCGCATCAAGCAGGCACTCGACCGGCTGCTGGATGCTGCTCACTATGCCAGTATCGTGACCCATCTCAAGGATGCCGTTCCGCGCAACGGCGCAGAGGAGATTGCGCACATCTTGCTGGAGCAGCTCAGATCAGTGACGAGTGATACCCCAGGTTCGGATGAATAGTTTCTTTTCACCACGGAGACACGGAGGCACAGAGAGAACAGGGTTTCCCCTTCTCTCTGCCCGAATCCTGGCGTTCCTGGCGTCCTGGCGGTTTCTCTCACTCTTCAAACGTATCTGGTATGAGAGGAAAGAAAATTGATGCAAAACCAGCTTCTCATCATCGTCGGGCGGGCACCCGTGGCCGGGCAAACCAAAACCCGCCTGGCGCATCGCATTGGCAATGCGGCAGCCGCTGCGTTGTACCGCTGTTTCTTGCTGGATACGGTGCAGGCTTGCCGCCAGGTCCCAGAGGTTGCACTGGCACTTGCCTATGTTCCCGCCGAGGGTGCCGCTACTCTGCTGCACGAACTCGTGCCGGATATATTGCTCATCCCCCAGGCAGGAGCCAATCTTGCCGAGCGGCTGAGCAACCTCATAAGTGCCTACTTGCACGCCGGCTATGAGGCGGTGGGCGTGCTCAGTAGTGATACGCCGCTGGTAGACCCGACTGCGCTCGCGCAGGGCTTTGCATCGCTGACAGACGGGTATGATGTTGCGCTTGGCCCTTGCGATGATGGCGGCTACTACCTGCTGGCAAGCCGGGTTCGCTGCCCCACGCTGTTTGAAAACATCCAGATGAGTACCGCCACGGTTGCCGCAGAAACGCTCGCGGCGGCTGAACAGGCAGGCTTGCGCGTTGCGCTCCTGCCGCCGACGTTTGATGTTGACACGACGGACGACCTTGAACGACTCATGTCTGCGCTCCCGCATATACCAGCCAGCCGTGCTCCGCATACCTGCGCATGGCTTCTAGCACATATGGACAATGACACCAAATTCGTTTGATTACTTTCGTACAGCATTGCGTTTGTTTGTGCCGAAATCGGACATTATCCACGCCTGCCCCCCTTCCCCTTGTCCCCTTCTCACATGGGTAGACTTTTTTGTCAACCGCTTTGCAAAGCGGTCGCGAGATACCGTCGCAGCGGCTTGGAGACTCTGTTGGTAAATGCGTTTTGGGTGATAAGGTAGGGGTTTGGCACCGCCAAACCCCTGTCCGGGGCAAGCAAGA
>CAYFVX010000598.1:0-3677 GCA_964346425.1 uncultured Chloroflexaceae bacterium
ATAACATCTAGAAACCGCCTGATCTCCTCTTTGCTTAGCACATACCGCGGCACCAGATGCTTCTGTGGTGGCAAGCCCACTACCATATGCCCACCAAGACGCACACTAAAATCATCCAGCCCCATCACCGACCCATCATGCTTCACAATGCTATATGCACCAATCATGTTATGCTACCCTCCCACTGAAACATCCGAAACCTCATCTTTGATTTTGTCATATATCGCAACGTAATCAGCATGCTTACGTGCAGAGTAGCGAGGCATTGCCTTGACGACTTCTGTCTTGCTTTTTCCCATTCCAATCATGCCCGCAATCACTGCGATTTCAATGGCGGAAAATGGTACATCGGAAATGGTAAAACCGCTTTCCGATGCCTGGAAACCGCTTTCCGAATTTCCGCTCGTGGTAAAATTTTCCGCCTCGGTTTTTACCACTTCATCCCCACTTTTTACCACGGAAAAGGAAGGGAATTTATCCTCATCAGGCAGTTGATCAAGCCAGTGCTGGCGTGCATCGTCTGACAAATATGGCACACGCACCGTGCAAATGTGTTCACCTTGCACACAGGTGAACACGCCCCTCCCCTCTGGCGGCCCAGGCAAAGACGACGGTGGCGTGCCGGCACCAAAGTCTTTCGCGTGGAGCCCCGTGTTTGGTTCGTTATGCGATGGGGCGGGCTGGTATCCTGCGACAAAGAGATCGATCTGGCCTCGCCAGCGAGTGCCGAACCGTGTTGCGGTTTGCGTGGCGATGACATAGCGCATACCGAACGCACCAGCAGACGAAAGCTCCTGATCCATCCACGTTTCGAGATCGTTCTTACTCGTGGCTGATTCCAGCAGTGATAGCTCAGCGATATAAACCACGAGCAACGGCATGGTGTTGCCCTTCCTAACGTAGCTTTCCCATGACGAGCAGCGGGCATCTTTCAAGAGCATGCCGCGCCGTTTGCGCTCTGCTGTCAGTGCTTCCATCGCAGGGGCAGTGTCCTCCTGATCCTCCATCGCCAGCAGAAACGTGTGCGCCTTCCCAGCAAAGCCTTGCCAGTCCAAACCTCCCTTCCCGTCAACAACGGCGATCTGCAAACGTTCTGGCGTGTTCAGTGCTGCCAGCGAGAGCAGCCAGGAGATCGCTGCATTATCTTTGCCGATACGTGACTTGCCAGAAACAAGGACGTGATAGACGTCGTCAATCAGGGTTGCGCTTTGCATTTCTGCATTGCCACCAGCGGCAAACCAGCCAAGCGGCATGGTGCAAGCTCCATGCTGTCGGCAAACAGCAAGGGACTTTTGCAAATCATCATCTGGTGGTATTCGTAGTATTTGTGGTTCCTCCACCATCACCACGCCACCACCTCCACCACCCCCAGGTCTACCTCATCCCCCGCCAGATGCACACCATCCGCAAACGCTGGGAAGCGGGTCTGGTTGGCTGGCGAGTAGAGCCCCATCACCAACCGATACTTGCCCGGCGGAAGCTCATACGGCAGCCACATCTCCAGCCGCTCCGTCACCAGTTCGCCCACCTGCCAGCTCTCTGGCGGAAACAGCCCATGCCAGGGCGCAACATCTATCTGCGCCAGATTGCGCCCCTGCGCATCGCGCAGATGCAGGAAAATCGTATAGTCAGCAGGTGGGACAACATCTTCCGTCGTCCAGAAGAGCACCACCGCCAGCGTGCGCCCCGGCTTGATTGTGCGGCCAGCCTCCATGCGCAACTCACTGCCCTGCTTGACAATATGCCCGATATTGGCCCCCAGCAACTCCAGCGGGCCCATACTCGCACGAGGATGCGTGATCGGGATATTGTCGGGCGACAACCCCATATCCAGCAGGTCTATGCGTGGACCAAGCATCCGCTCATCCGCTTTACCAAACGTTGCAATGATATTGTCGCCGGTAAGCAATGGCGCATAATCTTCCGTCAACTCTTCCTTACCACGCTTACCCTCATTTGCCAGTAATACACCAAACCCCTGCTCACGGTACCATTGCGGTGTGTAGCGCGGTAGATAATGCACATAGCTCGACTGGGTGACCCCATCCCAGCGCAATGGGTGTGAAAGCTCACTGGCAACCCGAATACCCGTCAAATGCTCGTGGATATACTCCTGCGCCACCACGCGGCTGTCGGGCTGTGCCAGCCGCGCACTTGCTTGATATGCCTGCACGACCGAAGGAGCCAGCATCAGCGCAACCAGCGCAATGGGCAACCAGCGAACGAACCATACGTCCTGGGGGGTGGACTGATTGCCGCTCTGCGCTTGCATTCGCTGTTGTGCGCGTTGCAACCGTTGCCGCAACCAGTCCAACACCACGACCCCGCCAATGCCGCTGAGCAACAGCAATGGCGGCAACGTGGGCAGCAGATTGCGGTAGAAATGGGTAAGCGGGCGCAGCAGCGAAAAAACCATAAGCAAGGGAAAGAGCAACAACACCGCAGTTGTTGCCGGGCTGCGGCGCACCAGCGCGATACCGCCGATGATAGCCAGCACGAAGGGGATGGGCTGCAAACACTCGCGCCAGTAAAACAATAGATAGGCGCGTAGCGGCCATGCGCCGGTCACATCGCCATGCGCAAGCTCCTCTCTGCCATAGGATTCAAACAGCGTACTGATGTCGTGCCAGAAATCGCCAAAAGCCAGCACAATATAGGGCGTCGTCAGCAGGAACACCCCCGCACTCAACAGAGCCGCCAGCAACAACCGTGGACTGCAGGCGAACATCTCTCTGCGCCAGCGCAACGCATGCGCCAGCCCCACTGATGCCGCCACCAGCACATTCTGATACTTGGTCCCCGCTGCCAGCCCAATCAGCACGCCAGCCAGGACGTAATCCCGCCATGTCCCCCGGTGCAATACCTGCAACGCAGCCAGCAACGCGAGCAGACCAAACAACGCTGAGGGACCGTCTACGGTGATATAGTGGTCGTGGATAACCGCCCAGGAGGAGAACGCCAGCAACGTGGCTGCCAGCAGACTCTCGCGCCGATCAACAAAGCGACTGCCCCACAGCGCAAGTGTGAGCACCGTGGCCGTTCCCAACACCGCCGTAAGCGTGCGCGACCAGATGAACGCCTGCGGAATCGTGGTGAAAAAATGCACCGACTCAGGCAGCGTAAAGCTCTCACGGTAGAGACCACTGATGCTGCCCCACCAGAAATGGATTTTGAAGAGCAGCGCGTGCAGATACATTATGAACGTGGGATAAAAAAAGTGTTTCGGATTGAGGTCGCCCTGCACCATACGCAGCAAAACCCCCACAATAGCCGGTTCGTCGGGGTGGTCTACATACGGAAGCGACCAGGCAACGCCGTAGATGCGGATCAGAAAGGCAAATAACGTAAGAAGGAAGGTCATCAGCAGAAAGCGAGAACGATTGTGTAACATGAGTCGTGTAGGTGGGTCGTATGCGGTTGATTGTTGCTCAAAGAAATTGACACCTGGTTCGGATGAATGCATATCTTTCTACCACGGAAGCACGGAGATACAGAGAGAACAGAATAGGGAATGTTTCTGAGGAGCATTGTACCACGGTATCTTCCTGGTTTATGCTGTCCGCTATCTGTGTGTATCTGTGTTCATCTGTGGTAAAGACATGCTCCGATTTTCCTATCACTCCCTTTGCAGATTTTCGGACTTCAACCGCCAAGAACGCCAAGAACGCCAAGAGGTG
>CAYFVX010000599.1:0-3674 GCA_964346425.1 uncultured Chloroflexaceae bacterium
CCAAAGGGGAGTGTGAGGGAACCTGGTTCCCTCACGCACCCACAGGTGACACCCACTGAGGCTATGATACCACAAAACTGATGAATCAACACCAACATCCATGGTGTTTCTACCCGATGGGGTATTTTCAGGATTTTGAAGAACAAGGTAGCACCACGAAACATCGTGGACGGCATTGTATCGTGGGGTGTGTTGTTTTTTCGACTTCGTCGAAAAAACAACACACCCCACCAGAATGGGGTTGCGAGGGGACGCCGTCCCCTCACGCTTCCCTGGTTCAACTCCGTTGAGGATACTCCACGGTATTCTGTGGTACTACCAGAACAATTTCCTTACAAAAATACCTGATAACGTTTATTTTATACCCCTTTTAAAACAGGCTCTCACACCTCCATCTCATCGCGCATAAGCTGATCGGTGGTGACATGGAAAATGTCGGCTATCTTGACGACTAGGCGGGAGTGGGGAATTTTTCTGCCCGTTTCCAGGCTGCTTACGTGGTCGCGGCTGAACGCAAGAAGCTGGGCCAGCTCTTTTTGCGTCATCCCGCGCCGTTCGCGCAAGGTGCGTAATTTTTCGCCAAAACGATCCATAGGAACAAATGCCAGATTGACGGTACCCAAAAAGCGTGTTATGATAGTTGTGTCCTATAGGACACAGATAGACCTCCTCCGCACTGATACCAGCAGTGCGGAGGACAGGTGTGATAGACATACCACATCTGGTAGCGCATTCACGCTTCTATCATACCACACAGCGAGGAAATCTCTGCGGTAACCGGTGTATACAAGGAGAAAAAGCGATATGAATACATATTCAGCCGAGCAGTTGCTCGCCATCTGGAAGCAGGAGAACATGACAGCGGAGCAGGCGGTGGGGCATCTGTTGCAACATCTCACCATGGTCTATGAACGATTACGCAAGCTAGAGCGGGGAGAGCAGACAAAGCGAACAGAACGCAACAAAGCGGTCGGCACCGAGAACGATCAGGAGAACCACGAGTAATACCCCATACTTTCTGGCTATTGCAAAGTCTTATATCGAACGACATAAGACTTTGCAATAGCCGTGGATATCACCCCTCCATACTACGGATGACGGCATCGGCAAACTTTGACGTTGGTACTTCTGTTGCCCCATCCATCTGCCGCGCAAAATCATACGTCACAACTTTATCGCCAAACGTGCGCTCCAGACCATTGATAATCATATCGGCTGCCTCATCCCAGCCCATATAGCGCAACATCATATCTCCGCTGAGCACCACACTGCACGGGTTGACCTTATCCAGATCTGCATACTTGGGTGCAGTGCCGTGGGTTGCCTCAAAAATCGCATGGCCCGTAATATAGTTAATATTGCCGCCGGGTGCAATGCCGATGCCGCCAACCTGCGCAGCCAGCGCATCGCTCATATAGTCGCCATTCAAATTGAGCGTGGCTATCACATCAAAATCCGAAGGACGCGTCAACACCTGCTGCAGCGCAATATCGGCAATCGCATCCTTGATCAATATCTTGCCTTCTTCCAGCGCAGCCCGCTGCTCGGCATTCGCCTCGGCCTCACCACGCGCTACCTTCGTGCGGTCCCACTGCGTCCAGGTATACACCCGGTCACCATACGCCCGCTCCGCCAGTTCATAACCCCAATCGCGGAACGAACCCTCGGTGAACTTCATAATATTGCCCTTATGCACCAGCGTCACACTGCGCCGATTGTGCGCGATCGCATACTGGATTGCCGCACCCACCAACCGTTCCGTTCCGACGCGGCTCACCGGCTTGATGCCGATACCAACCTCAATATCGCCACCAAGGGATGGGTCTACCAGATGCAAAAACTGGTTGGTCTTCTCCGTCGTACCAAACCGCACTTTGTTGAAATCTGTTGGAAAGGTCGCTTGCAGAAAATCCAGCACCTGCTGCGCCTCTGGCGTGCCAGCCCGATACTCAATCCCGGCATAAATATCTTCGGTGTTCTCGCGGAAAATCACCATATCAACCAGTTCCGGCTGGCGCACCGGCGAAGGGACACCGCGAAAATGGCGCACCGGACGCAAACAGACATACAGATCGAGCAACTGCCGCAACGCCACGTTCAAACTGCGTATGCCGCCACCCACCGGCGTCGTCAGTGGTCCTTTGATACCCACCAGGTACTTTTTGAATGCTTCGACCGTCGCATCGGGCAACCATTCGCCCGTTCGTTTGAACGACTTTTCACCTGCCAGCACCTCCATCCAGTGGATCTTGCGCTCCCCGCGGTAGGCTTTCTCTACCGCCGCATCAAAGACGCGAACACTGGCCCGCCAGATATCCGGGCCAGTTCCATCCCCCTCAACAAAAGGAACAATCGGGTGGTTGGGTACATACAACCGCCCATCCTCTATCCGAATAGCTTCCCCATCGGGAGCCTGATACGTTATTGGCATTCTTAGCTTCCTCCTCATTCAGACCGCACGACATCCTCCGGCAGCATATAGGCGATATCATCCCACGGATGACGATACAACCCCTGCTTCAACCGCTTTTGATCAATAAAATGGCCGATAAAGCCGATACTGCGACCCAGCACAAAGAGACCATTCAAACACCCGATATGGATGTATTCATCTGCCTCTTCGCGTGTGAACGCGCCGCAGTAGCGCATCAAGTCAACAAACGCGGCCGCAATCACCCCATCCACGTTCAGAATAAGCGTACTGCGCTTATGCGTCGTAACCTTTTCAACCTCCAGCGCATAGTCAAGCAGTGGTGTTTGCGGAAAGTGCTCGTGGGCATAGTCTTTGACGATGGTTACCCGCATATCTGGATTATGCACCGATTTGATACGATGTCCAATACCCATAATAAGCTGATTGCGGCTTTTCATCTCATCCACAAATTCTTGCGGTGTCAACCCATAATCATACGCTTCTGAGAAAATCTGCGCCGCCCCATCAATAGCACCCCCAAAGCGTGGCCCAATCGTCAGGATACCCGACACGATGGAAGAAATAAGGTCCTTATTTGCACGGGATGCCACGATAGCGTTGTGCGTACCGGAAACCGCCGGGCCGTGGTCGGCAATAACCATCAGCACCATCTCAATGAAGTGGCGGGCATACTTCGGCAGCAATCGCTTAAACCACAACAGGCCAAGCACCCCACCGATACCAATATCCTGCTCAAAAATCTTAGAAATTGGCATACCATGATAGAGCAACTCCTGACCACCGTTTCCACTCCTATTAGTAATCGGTGGTTTTTCCGGAGTCAGGTCAAGTTCGCGGGCAATAACTCCCCTATCCACCAACCCTTTGTAGGTTTGATGGATGGCATTGCCCATCTTCTCAAAGTTGTCTGGCACAACCGCCCCGGCCCTGCGTAGCGCATCATTTTTGCTATTCGCCACTTCCGATCCACCCTCATCTGGCACCAGCATATGCCCAAACTTCGTATCCGAAGGCACAGTCCGCACATGCGTATTCGCACACCATGCCACCACCGGCTTGGTAATGCGCCCACCGCGGATGGCACCACTCACCTCATACTCATCCACCCCATCCACATCGCCAAGCAACACCATCATCTTTACATTCGGGTCGGCTTCAAACCGCATGAGATGGTCCAGAAACGTGCTATCAGGATAGCGATCGCCACCAACAACCACGCCTTCATAAATCCCATCGGAAT
>CAYFVX010000600.1:0-3671 GCA_964346425.1 uncultured Chloroflexaceae bacterium
GTCGGGGGAAGGGGTCGGGGGAAGGCAAGCTAGAAGTTTGGCGGTGCCAAACCTCTGACCGGGGCAAGCGAGACGCCCACGCTCCCAGAGCCTGGACGAACATTCCCAACAAAGTCCAGGAGAACGCTGTTGGGAAACACTATCTCCTGCCCGGACATTCCCAACAGCCTCCAGACACTGCTGGGAAAAACCATCCATCTTCCATTGTGCGGGCCTTTGCGCTCTTTGCGCTCTTTGCGCCTTTGCGTGAGGTCCTACGCGAAGTTCGCGTTGAATGTTCAATCCATGCAAAGCATCATTGAGACGCTACACAATCTGGCGCGGCAGCAGGGAATGAGCGACAAAAAACCGCTCATCGCACTGCATACGCTGGAATCCCAAACGGGCACTCCCATCAGCCACCTGCCGATGGAACAACAGTTGGTTCAGGCATGGGTGCGCATGACCGGCTCCCCTTTCTGCCAGCACCAATCGCTCGCCCTGGCAGCCCTGCGCCGCAGCGAACCAGTTGCGCTGGTGGGCAATGCGTCCGTTGCACGGCAAACGCTGCACCTCTTCCTGTATGAACTGCTCGGCACAAACCCGCAAGAATGCGCCCTGTTGCTCCTGCCCGATGAAGAAACTGTGGCGATCCACCTGACACATTTAGACGAGTTGAACACCGAGCTGGGTAAACCATTGCAGATTGCCGCCGTAGACATGAGCAAAATCCCCCGCGAAGCCACCACCGCCGATGTGCTGCTCACCACACCGGAAGCCCTGCACAAACGTCTGCTGCGCCACTACGACCGCGCATGGCGCAAACTCTGGAACCACCCCGCGCTGCTCATGCTGTTTGACCTCGACCAGTACACCGGCGTCGCGGCCGCCCATCTTGCCTCGCTACTGATGCGCATCTCCCGCATAGTCGCCTACCCACCACTGCTGACCGCCACCCTTGCGAACGTACAGGACAGCCCCACCTCCCTGCAAGAGCTCATCGGCGAACCCTGGCGCATGCTACCGGTCAACGACATACCGCGCTCGGAAAAGGTGCTGGCATTCTGGCAGGCTGGCCCCACACGGCTCACCACCAGCGCCAGTCTTGCGGGGAAATTGCAACGTGCAGGCTATCGCGTGCATATTATCTGCGAACGGCTCGAAGTGCCATTGCTGCTGGCGCAGATGGGACCAGATGTGCGCGACATCACGGCTGGCCCCGTCCCCTACGAAGCGCAGGTCCATCTGTTTGCCGGCTATCCGCGCTCGTCTGCGCTTATCCAGCAATCATTGGAAAGCTCGTTTGCCGACAACCCGCTGCTAACGCTGCTGGTATTGGGTGATTCACCCATCGAGCAACTGCTGCTGCGCAAAAGCCAGGGACAACCAGAAGGCCAAGACTGGCAGTCGCTCTTCCCCGACTTCGCCCCACCGGTCTGGCTCCCGCCACCCACCAACGCCTATGTCTCCTCGCGCCATCTGCTATGCGCCGCCAGCGAGCGTGTGCTCAAAGCCAGCGAAACAGAGTCCTGGGAAGCAACCGAAATGGTTGCGCATATGGAGCGGCGCAAACAACTGGTACGGCTACCCGGCGCGGAAGAAACCTGGCAACCGGCCCGCACAATGGGCGACCCGTATGAAAACTTCGCCCTCCGCACTGCTGGCAGTGCTGCGATAGCCATGCACAACGAACAAAACATCCTGATTGACTGGCTCGACCCGGCCCTGTTTGACCGCTGGGGCTTTCGCGGCGCATCGCTCCCACCGGGCGCGAACAGCTACCGCGTGGTAGAGCATGTCGAAGAGGAAGGCGTGCTCGACGTGCGGACCGAACCAGAAACTCGCCGCACCTTTCCGCTCCGCTCCTGCGAAGTCGCGCCACGCGAAGAGCGCGACCAGCGTATGGTGCGCGAAACCCACCTCACCTATGGCCGCGTCGTGTGTGACGAAGAAATCTATGGCTACCGCGAAGTGCGCGGCCAGCACAAAGCGATTGACCAGCGGCTGGCCCCCACGCTCACCGCCCGCTGGACCGCGCCAGCCCTCTGGTTTGAGCTGCCCATCACGCTCAAAGATGAGGGGCAACTCGTTGGCTGGTCCCTCACCTGGGCATTGCCGCTCTGCGTGCTGGCGCACCACACCGACCTGGTGCCATGCTACGACCGCGACAAACACCTGCTCTACCTGATTGAAGCGCAACCGGGCGGCAACGGCATCGCCCACTGGCTCTATGCCCATCTCGAAACCCTGCTCCCGCTCGCCTATGACATTGCGCTCAACTGCCGCCATGACCTGCTGCTGGAACCAATGGCACGCAGCGACATGGACTGGTTGCTGACTTTTCTGGGTGGCGTGCCAGTGCCAGAAGAAGAAGAAGCACAACCCATTGCCTCCCGTTCAACCGCACCCGCCGCCAGCAAACCCGGTGCCGTACCCTGGAAGCGTGGAACTGCAAGCCCTGCACATTTCCCCTCCATCCCCGGTGAGCAGAGGCCAGCGGATGAGGAGAGAGACAAAGGATCGGCCGAGACCAGCAAGACGCAACGGCAAAGGAATGCAGACACAGACGCACGGCAGCAGCAACCCACATCCACCCGGCCACCAGCCGCCCGATCCTTCTTTGACATTGTCCCCCCTGACGAAGACGAAGAGGAAGAACCATCACCATCGGCTCCGCCAGCCCGACCACCGCAACCAGCGGAACCAGCAGAGCCAGCAGAGCCAGATCTTCCACCGCATTCAACCAGCCCCGCCGCCCGCTCATCCGCTTCCAGAGCGGCAGATGCCAGCGGGCCAGAGCCAACGGCAGACGAAGAACTACCCGCCACCAGCCGTGGTAAGCCAGCCAGTCGCAGCAGCAACAGCAAATCCGCGGCTTCAGAAGAGCAACCTGCAAACAGAGCAACGAAGCCAGTCAGTCGCAGCAAAAAGCCAGCCATGCCCGCGGACGATGAAGACGAGCCACCCACCACAGGCAGCAAAAAATCCAGTGCCGCCGCCAGTTCCAGCCGCAGCAAAAAACGGGCAGCACAGGGCGAGACGCGCAAAAAAGCACCCTCCAGCAAAAAACCCTCCCCGCCAGCCAGCCCACCAGACCAACCTGCCCAGAAGCCACCCGCACAGAAGCCAGTGCCACCGGCATCGCCACCACCAGCCGCAGAAACACCACCTGCGCCGCCCCCCCGCGAAACGATTGAACCCTTGCCGGATGCTGACGCCATCCTGGAAAAGCTCAAGCAACTGCGCGAGAAAAAGGGCCTGTCCGCACAGCCCGATGAACCGCGCACCCTGCGCCGTCCACCCACCTCGCAGCAGCACGTGCCAGAGCGCGAGCCACACATCCAGACACACTTCCGCGCCGGCGACTACATCTTCTGCCAACCCTACGGCACCGGCATCGTGCGCACCTGCCGCATTGAGCACGGGCAGGAGGTACTGGACGTGGAATTCCCCGAGCACGGCCGCCTGGATATAGACCCGTCGGTGAATACGGTAAAACGGCTGGGGGATGGGGGGTAGGGGAGAAGAGAGAGTGGAGATATCCATGCATGCACTGTCGCGCACACCATACCGCATGCAAATAGGCACGAGCGGACAACCGGACGAGCCGCGACCGTCAGGACTCCGTTGGGAAACCCCATCTCCTGCCCGGACCTTTGCGGCTTTGCGCCTTTGCGCGAGGCCCTGCCCGG
>CAYFVX010000601.1:0-3663 GCA_964346425.1 uncultured Chloroflexaceae bacterium
GATAAGCGCACCACCATCCTCCTCGCGCTGGTCGTGCGGCAAGTCGGGCGTGGCACTGTAGGAGCACCATTTGCCCGCGAAGCGGCCCACGCTCAGCGGTGACTGGATGGTCAGCGGCGTTTCTTCCACGGTCCTATCGTCGGTGACAATGCGCCAGGGAGCAAACCCAAACGTCTGCTCCTGGATGTGTGGCGAGGGCCATTCTGGTTCGGCAATCCAGCGGCCAGGGCGGGTATCATAGCGTGTGGTTGGCGGCACGCTATCCTGCATCCAGACGCGCAGCATCGGCTCATCCATAATGCCAGTTTCCAGCCCCTTGAGCCAGGTATCCCACCAGCGCAATGCCTCCTGCAAAAAGCCAATCGCGGGGCCTGGGATGCCCATGTGCGGGTACATATGGCTCCACGGTCCGATCAATCCCTTGCGCAGCACGCGCAGGTTGGCAAGCAGGCGAAAGACGGCATTGGAGTAGCCATCGGCCCAGCCGCTGATGGCGAAGACCGGGCATGCCACCGCGGAAAAATCCTCGCACACTGAGCCATGTTTCCAATAGTCGTCGCGGTGCGGATGGCGTAGCCAGATGTCGAGCCAGTGCTGCATATGTTCGAGCCGCTCAAACCAGAGGTCACGCCATCGCTCGCCCACCAGAGCCGGGTCGGGGGGGCAGGAGTTGTAGGCAAACATGGTGGATGCCCAGGAGAGGTTATCGCCCAGCAGACAGCCGCCCATGTAATGCACATCGTCTGCGTAGCGGTCATCGGTGGAGCAGAGCGTGATGATAGCTTTCAGTTCCGGGGGGCGCAGCGCGGCGACCTGCAGCGCGTTGAAGCCGCCCCAGGAAATACCCATCATGCCGACATTGCCGCTGCACCAGGGCTGGCTGGCTATCCAGCGGATTACCTCAACGCCGTCATCAAGCTCCTGTTGCAGGTATTCGTCATGCAGCACGCCGTCGGATTCACCGCTGCCGCGCAAGTCTACGCGCACGCAGGCGTAGCCGTGCGCGGCCAGGTAGGGGTGGGTGCGCTCGTCCCGTTCGCGCGTTTTGTCGCGCTTGCGGTAGGGGATATATTCGAGGATGGCGGGCACCGGGTGGTTTTCGGCACCGGTGGGTAGCCAGATGCGTGCCGCCAGGCGGGTGCCGTCAGCCAGCGGAATCCAGACATGTTCCAGATTGCGTATCGGGTAAGGAAGGGTGGTGATGGTTTTCAAGTGTTTCCTCCGTAGGATTATTTTCTGAGATTATCTCTCTCTTCTCCCTATGATACCAGTGACGAGTGATGAGTGATGAGTGATAAGCGACTGTCATGCGCTTTGTCGTACCAGTTTTCTTAACTGTTTACCCGAACATGGCATGATAAACATAGAGGCAGGTCCGTTGCAAGCCCAGGGTAACGATAGCATAATCGTCGTGCTAAGGAGTAACAGATGCCTCCACTGATGGAACGTCTTACCATAGACCCTGCGATATGCCACGGCAAGCCATGCATTCGTGGTCTTCGCTATGCTGTTGAATTGATGCTCGAATTGTTGAGTGCCGGTATGACCATCGAGGAAATCCTGGAAGACTATGAGGATAGGGAACGTGATGATATCCTCGCTGCTCTCGCTTACGCCCGACCAAACTGAAACGGCAACATCTTCACACACGCGCGATACTTCTGCAAAAGCTCCTTTGAATTCTCTGCCCCGATAAACACATCCGCAATTTCATAACTATAACTGTCCTGGTTGAGCAAATCAGAGAGACGCATGCCTGGTTTGACGTTGATCTGGATGAGTGTGTCGGGTATCTGCTGTTGCACGGCCTGCACCTGTTCCGCATCGGGGACTTCGCGGACAAGCGCATCCTCATATCTGCGGATGAAAAACTTGGCGGCGCAACGGTAGTCTCCCTGCCCATGCATGAAATCGGGCTGATTGCCAAGCGCAAGGTCAACCATCACTTCAAAGTTGGACGTGCCGTCTACTTTTTCAAACAGGTCGCTGTGCGATTGCGATGTGCGCGGGTTGATTTCCAGCAGCGAGACACGGTCATACTGCGGGTTGTAGAAAAATTCGATATTGAAGGCAGCGTTGTTGAAACCAATATGACGGACGAATTTTTCTGCGGCGTCAATCATGCGTCGCTGCACCCGTTTTGGCAGGCGCGAGGGATATTCGTAGCGGGCAAATGAGGTGCGGTTGGTGTCTCGGATGGAGTCGACGATGCCATAGATGGTGACCTCGTTTTGAAAGGCATAGCCTTCCAGCGTACACTGCCGCCCGGTGATTTCCTCTTCCACAATGCAGTAATTGCCATCTATGTCGGCGCAACCCTCTGGTACGTCTACGTGCTCCAGCACAAAGTTGAAGCGGTTGCCGATGCGCTGAATGTTCTCGCGGATAACTGCAATACAGGCGTGAAAATCTTCCTCGTGGCGCACGCGAAACGCCAGATGCGAACGAAACGACTTGACCGGCTTTATCCAGAAGGGTAGCGGGACATCAATCTTTGCGAACGCATCATCATCAAACGGGTCAACGGCACAGAAGCGGGGGATACTTTCGGGGATAACTTTCCACTGCTCCACGCGGCTCCAGTATTTGTGCTCACATTTGATCACGCTGTTTAATGAGGCGGAGGGTAGACCAAATTTGCGGCAGAGGAAAGGTACCATATCGCTCACAGGAAAATCCCAGTAGCCGACGATAGCATCCACCGATCCGTTGAAGTTTCTGAGTTGTTGTTCTGCTCGCTCAAAGAGTTCGCCAATGGCATGCTCTTCGGCGGCGCGTATGTCGCGGTAGTCAAGCAAGCCGTGAAAGGTGTAGTTGTCTGCCTTTCTGAGGGCGCGGAGCTTGGCAAAGTTGAAATCTTCCCGACCGATAACAAAAACGTTTTTTCGCAAAATGAGGTTCTCCTTAGCTTGTTATGCCAGATTCGGATAATGACGTTTAGCACACATGAACATAGATAAATACAGATTGTCCTGTTCTGTTCTCCCCTGCGCCTTTGCGTCTGTAGCTGTTCAGAAGTAGGGTCAGGGCCTCACGCAAAGACGCAAAGACGCAAAGGATCGGGCAGGACTGGTATTATTTTTCCCCGTTCCCAAAACTCGCGACAATGCGCTCAATCAAGCCGGTGGTGGATAGCCCCTCGTAGTAGGGCAGCAGGCGCACTTCGCCCCCATAGGCTTCCACGATACGTGCTTCTGGCAACCGTTGCATGTCTATGTGCCAACCTGGTGCATCCTTATCGTCCGGTTGGGTACGGGCATAGTCACCACCTTTGACATAAATATCAGGCTTGAGCGTTTCAACCAGCGTTTCGGCGGTGGGTTGCGAAAAGATGGTGACGTAGTCTACCCAGCGTAGCGAGGCCAGCATGTAGGCACGCTCCTGTTCAGGTACCAGCGGGCGCAGAGGTCCCTTGATGGTGCGGGTTGACTCGTCGCTGTTGATGCCGACGATCAGGATACTGCCGAGCAAACGTGCCCGTTCCAGATAGCGCACGTGGCCGCTGTGCAGCAGATCGAAGACGCCATTGGTCAGGACGACGGGCCAACCCATCACGCGCCACGCTTCCCGAAATGATACAAGTTGTTCCAGCGAAGTGGTTATTTGCATACTCTTTCCCTCATCACTCATCACTCATCACTCGTCACTCGTCACTCGTCACTC
>CAYFVX010000602.1:0-3657 GCA_964346425.1 uncultured Chloroflexaceae bacterium
CACATCCAGCAAGGTCTCTAATTCTGTTCCCATTGGGCTTCCTCTCTTTCCAGCGTTGGTAAACATCAAGGCGGGACCTCACGCAAAGGCACGAAGATGCAAACGCAGGTGTGGGCCGAAGATGGTGTTTACCACCAGAGTGCATCAGGACTCTGGTGGTCCATGTGGTTTGGGTGGTAGAGACGTTGCATGCAACGTCTCTACCACCGCATCAATTCGTGTTATTCGTGTTATTCGTGGTTCCTGCCCGGATTGTACCAACAAAGTCCATCAGGTAGAGGTTTGGCACCGCCAGCCCCCTACTCTTCAAAAAGATCCTGATTCTGCTTGATAGCTTCCGGGGCTTCTATCCAACCACGGCGTAGCGCAAACAAGACCGCCTGCGTGCGGTCATTCAGCGAAAGCTTGCGCAAAATAGAAGAAATATGGTTCTTGACCGTCTGTGTACTGATTTCCAGCTCAATCGCAATATCTTTATTGCTGCCACCGACTGCTATACGTTCCAGCACCTCTATCTCACGCTCGCTCAGCGGAGTAAATATGGGAAAATCCACATCCGGCGTCATGGAAACTTCCTGCGGCAGGCTACGGAATTGCGAGAGCACACGGCTCGCCACTTTCGGCTCTTCCAGCACCACATCGTTGATGACGTATTCCCCATGCGCAACCCGCCGCAAAATATCCAGCAAATCACTGGGCCGCACATCTTTGGAACGATAGGCGGCCGCACCGGATTGCAGAGCCTGAAACGCCTGCTCATCATTTTCATGCATACTGAGCACAATAACGCCAAGCCCTGGATACTGGCGGCGAAGCTGCCGCGTCAACTCCAACCCATTTATACCCGGCAGGTTGAGGTCTGCCAGCACCACATTTGGTTCCTGCACATGGTCGGTCGTCTTCAGCCACTCCAGAGCATCCTCAGCACTCGCTGCCTCACCAACAACATGCACATCTTCCTCAGCAGTGAGCGCATAGCGTATGCCCTGCCGAAAGAGCGGGTGGTCATCAACAATAAGCAATTTTACGGGAGTGTTGGCGGACATGGGAGCGGCTCCTTTCCCTGGCTCTTGAGCCAGGCAATATACGCAGCAGATGGTTCATGCAGAGCTGTAATACCGGCTGCGGTTAGCAGTTTCCAGGTTTCTTGCAACGGTAAGCCGACCACGGACGTAAAACTCCCTGCGACCTGACGCACCAACTGCGCCCCGAGACCCTGAACAGCATAGGCTCCTGCTTTATCCAGCGGTTCCTCCGTGGCAATGTAAGACTCTATGGCATCTCTGTGCAAATGCTCCATCGTCACTTCAGTAGCCACCAGATGCAGCAAACCTGCCTGCTGATGGTGCTGCTGGGAGGCATTCGGCAGTCGGGAAAACACACACAACCCGGTATAGACCGTGTGTGTGCGCCCGGAAAGCTGCGCCAGCATTTCATAGGCATGCGTGGTATCACGAGGTTTGGGGCATACCGTCCTATCAAGCACGACTGTGGTATCTGCTCCCAGCACCACATCAGCGGCATGCGAAGACCAGACCGCATGCGCTTTTCGCCAGGCGAGCAGGGATGGATGTTGATGCGTCGGCAGAGGACACGGAGGCAGCGATTCAACTACCGCAGCAGGAACCGCGGTATCAGAATCTTCAGCATTGGTTGCTACGACCGTAAATGGTACATTGAGAAATGTCAAAAGTTCACGACGCCGCGGTGATGCTGATGCAAGCACCAGCCGAACGCCATACCCATCTGCGCGAGTTGTTTCAGAAGAACCGTTGCTCGGTGTCGTAAGCATGGATTTTGCTACATGCACGTCTCAAATGAACAGGAAATACCACGCCTGTGAGAACAACCAGCCGCATCATCAAGATGGTTCTTGTTCATGCGAGGAAGTGGACTCTTCAGAAGAAGCTGTTTCCTCATGCGAAGACGATGGTTTATACCCCGATCCAACACGTGAACCAACCGGCACGTTTGAAATAGTGGTATCCCCATCATCCTCTTCTTCCCGCGGCGTTGTATGTTCAGACGATGAAGCATGCGGGTGCTGGCTGGACGCTGCATGCGCATGCTCTTCGGCATGATGATCATGCCCATGCCCGTGTCCATGCCCGTGATGCATACCATACTCGGTTACTTCACTGGCCCGCTTAATGCGCCGATCATATTCTTTATTGACAGCTTCAACTATCCGATCAAAAAGACCCATATGTGCATCCTCAACAGGGTATATTTCCAGGTACCTTTTGCTTTACCCATTCATGAGCCAGGCAACCGCCTGTCGCATCCTTATAAGTTATTATACCCTGACCATAAAGAGTTTGCAAAGCCTTAACCCAGCGTAACTGTTCAGAAGTCAGGGAAAGCACTTCTGGGAACGCGGGCATCTTGCTCGCACAATGCAGGCGAGCCGCCTGCGCTCCCAGCGATTTACCGCAAATGTGAACAGTTACAACCCAGCAGGGTACAGATTCGCTCAATGCCCTGCACAAAACGTTCGCGCTCCGTCAAGGCAGAAATCATGACATGCACACCGGGGACATCGCCATAGAAGAAGCCAGGATGCACCAGAACACCATGCTCCAGCAAAAAGAGCACCAGTTGCTCCTCATCCTCCCACCCTGCGACCGCTGGAAACAGATAATACCCGCCATCTGGCTGGTGGGCAGAGAGTGTGGCTGATTGCGCAAACTGTTCGAGCGCATACGTCAGATTACGTTGCACATGGTTCGCCATATCCGCCACAAAAGGTTCTCCCTCGGCAAAGAGCGTTGGCAGCATAGTTTGTATCAAGCTACTGGCACCCAGAAATGTGTCATTCAGCAATTCCAAACGCTCACCATACGCTGCCAATGCTGGCTCATTCAGTGCAATCCAGCCAAGCTTCATATCTGGTAGCGCAAACCGCTTGGATATACCATTCAGATGAAAGACCGGCACATCAGGATGGAGCTGCGCCGCAAAAGGCACGGCAGATATCCCATACGGAAACGACGCAAAAACCTCGTCGCATATCAGCGGCAGTGCCAACTGGTCAAGCACAGCAAGCGGACGAGTCAACACTGCACCCGTCGGATTATGGGGTGAAATAAGCAAGACGGCCCGTGTGCGTTCGTCGGCCTGCGCAAGCAAGCTTTGCGGGTCTATCTGCCAACCTCGCTGCTCTTCCATATGATAGGAGCGCAACTCGACATGATGAATCTCGGCCAGAAAATCAAACAGGGGATAGGTTACATCGGGTGCCAGTACATTGTCGCCTGCATCAGCCAGTAGCGCAAACAGCAGGCTATATGCCTCGCTGGTACTGGCCGTAAGAAAGATGGCATCCATGGTAGGCGGGTTAGGAGCGGTGGCGGCATGCTGCGCAATGCTGCCGCTTCGCCGCGCATAATCGCTGGCGATGGTCTGGCGGGCGGTTGGTAAGCCACGCGGCTGCGGATGGTAGCGTCGCTGTTGCCAATAATCGGCAGCGGCTTTTTGCAGCACATCGGTAGGAAAGAGGAAGCCCTGGTGGGTCGGGTTGCTACTCGTCAGGTCAATATAGCCGCGCTCCGCTTCCACCCGCCGGCGGGCCACTTCAATCGGATTGGGAGAAAGATCGAGTTCAGTGAAACAACCAGCCAACGTTATTTACCTCTCTTATCAGATTCACTTGAAAAG
>CAYFVX010000603.1:0-3654 GCA_964346425.1 uncultured Chloroflexaceae bacterium
CCCTTTGCGTCTTTGCGGTTCGTTGAACTCATTACCCGAATGAGGTATTATCCCCGCGCCCACGCTTTGCGCCTTGCGCTTTCCCGCTCAAAGGGTTCGTCACAGTGCGCTCTAAACCCTCTGTGCCACCGGTCGAGGATCGTCTGGAGATGATAACAGACTTCGTCTACCTGTTCCTCGGTCATCACACTAGAAAAGGGCAGGGCCAGCGAGACGTCGCCGAGATATTCGGTTAGCGGGAAGTCGCCGCACTGATAGCCAAACTGCTTGCGATAAAACGACTGCAGATGGATAGGCGTGAAGTAGGGGCGGCTGGGAATGCCCACCGCACTGAGTTGCTGCATCACAACATCACGGCTGGCCGGCGGCAGGATACGCACAATGTACACAAACCAGGACATGCGGCTGGTGGTTGCTGCCATCGTGGGGCATTCCAGCAGCTCGATATCTGCCAGCCGTTCGGTATACCATTCGGCGACGCGCTGCCGTTTTGCCAGCAGTTCCTCAATGCGCTGCATCTGTACAGTACCGATCGCGGCACTCATTTCGTCCAGGCGGTAGTTGTAGCCCAGCCGGCTGTGGTCAAGCCAGGCGTTGAAGACATCGCGTCCCTGATTGCGCAATGAGCGAAAGAGCGCGTCCCAGGTTTCGCTGGCCGTGACGACCATGCCGCCTTCGCCGGTGGTAATCTGCTTGTTGGGATAGAAGGCAAACACCGCCGCGTGCCCCAGCGTGCCAGCTTTGCGCCCCGCATACTCCGATCCGACTGCCTCGCACGCGTCCTCGATGACAAACAGATTGTGCTGATGTGCGGTTGCCAGTAGCGGCTGCATATCCGCCGGATTGCCAAAGGCATGCACGGGCAGTATGGCTTTGAGCCGCCCACCACGCGGAATGCCACTGGCACGGTAGCCCGGCGGTAGCCAGCGTTTTGCTGCGGGGCTGGATGGGTTGCGCTGCAGGTCTTCTACCGCCGCAGCGACCTGTTGCGCGTCTATATTGCCCGTCGCGGGATCAACGTCTACAAACACCGGGATGCCGCGTTCATACAGGATGCAGTTGGCCGAGGCGATGAACGAGAAAGGCGTGGTAATCACCAGATCGTGCTCGCCCACGCCAGCCGCGATCATGCATAGATGCAACCCGCTGGTGCCCGCGTTGACCCCCACGGCATGCGGAATACCCAGATAGGTGCTGAAAGTCTGTTCAAATGCTTGCAGATTGGGGCCAATGCTCAGATAGCGTGTCTGCACGACTTCTTGCACGGCAGCAAGTTCGGCGTCGGTCAGGTCGGGTGCGGACATAGGTATGGTAAGATTCATCATGTCTCTCCGTTTATCTCACACGATATTCAGGAAAAAAACCGCCCGTCTCTATCTTGCACAGGCGCATATGAACACAGATGAACACAGATTACTCTATGCTACTCTGCATCTCTGCGTCTCTGCGCCTCTGCGTTTCATACCAGGTTCGGATGAATAGTTTCTTTTCACCACGGAGACACGGAGGCCCAGAGAGAACAGGGTTTCCCCTTCTCTCTGCCCGAATCTTGGCGTTCCTGGCGTCCTGGCGGTTTCTCTCACTATTCAAACGTATCTGGTATCATACGTCATCAAACGAACACGGTATAACGCTCACAGCATATCGAATATTCAATTCATCGGGTAATCGGTGAAGGTCTGTTCAACTGTTTGCAGACCAGGGCCAATGCTCAGATAGCGCGTCTGCAAGACTTCCTGCACAGCAGCAAGTTCGGCGTCGGTCAGGTCGGGGCTGGAGTGGGGAGATGCATCGTCAAACTTTCCTTTCTTTGATTACTTTTGCTGGGGAGCCTACCGCCACCACATTATCGGGAATGTTTGTTGTAACAACCGAGCCAGCACCTATGATGCTCCATTGTCCAATATGGCAACGGGGCATTACAGTAGTTCCAATACCAACAAGCGTGCCCTTCCCAATGGACACGTCCCCACCAGTATGCACGCCTGGAGCAACATGCACAGCATCGTCAATCTGGTTATGATGGTCCAGCGTACAGCCCGTGTTTAAGATGACTCCTGAACCAATGACACTGCCCGTATTGACGATAGCCCCTGCACAGATCATAGTGCCTGCTCCAATGCGCACATCTGGGGACACGATAGCCGCAGGGTGGCAGGCAATGATCAGTCGTTCACCCTGTTGCTCAAACTGCTCAATGAGTGTTTGCCGCTTCTGATTGTCGCCAATAGCAACAATCAAACCCTCGTAGGTACAATGCGTTCGCTGGTCTGAAACACCAAGCACCGGCAAGCCAAGTATTTCTTTCCCTTGCAGCGCAGGATTGTTGTCAATGTAGCCAACTGGTAGCGCTGCTTCGCCGGCTGCATGGGCGCGTAGCAAGATATCTGCCACCACCTGTGCATGTCCACCGGCACCAATAATAAGGACACGTAGCATTTATTTGTGGACTCCGTGAAATTCTTCCATTGTTGCATGTCCTTGCTGACTGATGCCCTCACGTTTGAGGATCTTCCAGACCGTCAGGACAATAATCTTTCCATCCAACCAGAGCGACATATGGTCAACATACCACACATCCAGTGCAAATTTCTCTTCCCATGAAAGCCCATTCCGTCCATTGACCTGCGCCCATCCTGAGATACCCGGTCGTACTTCGTGGCGGCGCATTTGCTCTGGCGTATAGCGGGACAGGTAGTGCATCAACAACGGACGTGGTCCAACCAGGCTCATCTCGCCTTGCAACACATTGAACAATTCCGGTAGCTCATCCAGACTGGTGCTGCGCAGGAAACGTCCAAACGGAGTGAGCCGCTCAGTATCCGAAAGCAGATTGCCCGCTGCATCCCGCGCGTTGGTCATCGTGCGGAACTTGTAGAGTGTAAATGGCTTGCCATGGAGACCGGGGCGTTGCTGGCGGAAAAGCACCGGTGAACCAAGTTTCATCCGCACAAGCAACGCCAGAATTGCCAGAACAGGGGCAAGCAAGAGCAACGCTGGCAGCGTAAACAGCAGATCAAGTATGCGTTTACCTGTGTGCCGGTAGAAAGAAATACTCCTCACCCGGGGGACCTCGATCGTTTGAAAAGATTCAGGTTATTGAAGAGTAAATATGCACAACCTGTTGCGCTGTTTTCCGAACATTGAACGTCTCTTGAGTCAATATCTTGCCTTTCATGGCAACCTTTTTGGAATCATTTGGACCAAGCTTTAACACTTCCAGAATTGCATCTGCCAGTTTTTCAGGATGTCGCGATGGGACCAACCAGCCGGTTTCACCATGCTTGATGAGATCGGGAAAGCCACCTATGTTTGTGGCTATAGTTGGAACACCTGCAAGTAATGACTCAACAACCCCTCCGACATTTTCAGAATGAGAAGGATGGACTGCCACATCAATATCAGGATAGAGATCGGCTACGTCAGTTCGTGTTCCAACAAAAATGGCATTTCGGCCACAACGCTTTTTGCCATATGACCGAACCTTTTGTTCATACCATACCTTTTTATTCCAGGCACCACCTACAAAAACCCCAACTATGTCACTTCTTTTTTCGCGGCAAATTGCAAGAGCATCTAGCAAATCCTCATGACCCTTTAACCCCTTTTTTTGTCCTAAATACCGTTTGGGTGCATACATAAAAGCAACCATTC
>CAYFVX010000604.1:0-3648 GCA_964346425.1 uncultured Chloroflexaceae bacterium
TGGTCACACGCTCAGCATTCGTGTTGAGCTAGATGCCGGCAAGTTGACCGGTATCACCAGCCCGAGCCACAAGATAGACATTGAAAACCAGCAGAGCAAAGCACGCATTACGCTGCCTGTAGCCGATGAAATTCCTAACAAAGACTTTGTGTTGCGCTACGGGGTGGCGGGCAAACAATTCGAGGCAACCACCTTCACCTATCGGGCAGCGGGCGAGGCGGGAACCGTGCTGCTTATGCTCACGCCGCAGCTTGAACCAGCCGCGGAAGAGATATTCCCGCGGGAAGTTTTGTTTGTGCTTGACCGTAGCGGTTCAATGGGTGGAGATAGCATTGTGCAGGCCCGCAATGCCCTGCGTGCCTGTCTGCGTGCCCTCAATCCAGGCGATACATTTAACATTATTCCGTTTGACGACCGGGTGGAGCATTTCTCGCCGCATCCGCTACCTTTTACGCAGGAGCATATAGACCGTGCCGATAGCTATATTGAACAGATTGAGGCACGCGGTGGCACAGAAATCCTCGGCGCACTCACGCACGCATTCAACCAGCCGCGCAGTGCCGAGCATTTGCGCATCATTGTCTTCCTGACCGATGGAAGCGTCGGCAACGAAGACCAGATATTGCGCGAATTGCGGGGCGGTTTGAATGAAGCCCGTGTGTATGCGTTTGGTATTGGCACAGCGGTCAATCGCTTCTTGCTAGATAAGCTGGCAGAAGTGGGGCGCGGCAGTGTCGAGTATATTTTCCCTGGGCAAGATATAGAGGAGGCGGTGCAACGTTTCCAGAACCGCGCCGCGTTCCCGGTGCTGACGGATGTGCAACTTGATTGGGGCAAAAAAGCCCATGTGCGCGATATTTATCCCACTCCATTGCCCGACCTGTATGCCGGGCAACCACTGGTGGTGCTGGCTCGTTTCCACGGCACAGGGCAGGATACGATAACATTGAGCGGTAAGACACGCCAGGGTAGCTATGAACGCAAGTTGCAAGTCGAGTGGCCGCAGGCCACGCCAGACCGCAACGAGCACTGGCAGGCATTACAACGGGTCTGGGCGCGGGCGCGGATTGATGTGCTGATGAGCCAGGAGCGCGATGAGCCAAAGAGCAGGAGCAAGGTACGGGATGAAATCCTCGGCCTGGCCCTGGAGCATCGGTTGCTCAGCCCCTATACCTCATTTGTTGCTATAGAGGAGCACCGTTCCGAGCACGATAGACGCGAGCAGGCAGAGCAGGTGATGGTACCCATCCATCTACCACAGGGCACTATACGTGAGGCATTTGAGCAACCCCAATTCCGTGGAGGACATTCTACTGGTGGTCGTTTCTTGATGCGAAGGGCAAATACGAATGCAGCACCTGCTACTATGCCTGCATCTGCAGATACGGCAGCGGCATCGGCTCCTCGGTCGCGAAAGTATGAGGAAACATCTGCATTCTTTTTGAGATCGGCTCCTGAGCCAACGATGGACATGGGTATAGTTGCACAAGAAGCGGCAGCAGAAGATGCGTATGCTCCCCCGCCGCCTGTAGCCGATGATGACGAATGCCAGGAACCCGCGTTGCGCTACCTGGCACGCTGTCAGCGTGTCAGCGGGGCATGGGGGAACGAATCGCCCATCGCCACCGTGTTGGCAGTGCAGGCGTTTTTGCATGCTGGACATACCGAGCATTCGGGGGATTTTCGCCCGCAACTGCGACGTGCGATTGCCTGGCTCAAAGCCAGTGCCAATGAAGATGTGGTTCCGACGGTTATCGCCTGGGGGCTTGCCACACTTGCCAACACCACCGGCGACGCCACGTATAGCACCGAGCGCGACAAAGCTATTGCCAGTGCCACAACTGCCCTGGATGAACTCGATGTGCTTTGTCTGACGCTGGCTCGCGATGCTGCGCCGTCTGCTGGGGTGTCTGTGCCCGCATTGCCAGCCCAGCAGGATGAACGCTGGGCACTGGCGGTTGCGCTGCTGCACCAGATAAGTGGACAGATTCCCGATGAAGTACGCAGCATGCTGGTGCAAAGTCAGATGCTTGGGGGTAGCGTAGATGGTGGCGTGGCGTTGCCCGGCCACAGTGTCGAGCAACCAGACAATACAACGATTGCAGCCACGGCAGTGCTGGCGTTGTTGTGCTGATACCAGTGACGAGTGATGAGTGATGAGTGATGAGCCGATGCAATGCGCTCTATCGCACCAGTTCTCGCAATGCTTCACCCGAACAAGGTATGAGCCGGGCTGTTTTACAACCAGTACGATATGTGCTACTTTAGCACAATGCAAAATCCCAGACATCTACCCTTGTCTGGGATTTTACTATCATGTATAATTGTGCTGCTCTGTCAACACGAATGAACGAAATGGTGTCAGGGAAAAATTATCTCTCCTCCATTCCATTCTCCATGATTGACCAACCAGTGGACTGTACAATGAATGAAACAATGTATCCACCTATCTGTTTCAACAAACCTACGAGGAGGTAGAAGCCATGAAAATTCAGGGAAATCTCGGTCTGGAACTCTTACGCGCAACTGAAGCCGCTGCGTTGCGCAGTGGCCGATGGATGGGACGCGGTGATAAGAATGGCTGTGATCAGGCAGCCGTTGAAGCCATGCGCTTTGCCATGCAAAGCGTTCCGATGAAAGGAATCGTCGTCATAGGAGAAGGCGAAAAGGACGAAGCCCCGATGCTCTACACCGGTGAAGAAATCGGAAATGGAGATGGACCCGAAATGGACATCGCGGTAGACCCGGTGGAAGGGACCACCTTGCTGTCTGAAGGGATGCCCGGTGCCATTGCTGTCATTGCAGCCGCCGAACGGGGCACGCTCTATAACTGGGAAGGGCTTGCCTATATGGACAAGCTTGTTGTTGGGCCAGAGGCATGTGGAGCTATAGATATTGAAGCTCCGGTTGCGGTCAACATACGCAGTGTGGCCCGTTCGTTGGGGAAAGATATCGGCGATATTACGGTTGTTGTGCTTGACCGTCCACGCCACAAAGACATTATTCGCCAGATTCGCGCCACCGGCGCACGCATCAAGCTCATTTTGCATGGTGACGTTTCGGCTGGCGTGATGACTTCAATCGAGAACCCGCCGGCCGACATTCTCATGGGCATTGGCGGGGCACCTGAAGCGGTCATCACTGCCTGCGCCATCAAATGCACCGGCGGGGAAATCCAAAGCAAAGGCTTGGCGCGGAGCGAAGAAGAGAAAAAACTGGTACAGGAAAAAAGGATAGAGAACGACCGGATTTATATGACCGAAGACCTCGTCAAGAGCAAGGTCGTCTATTTTGCAGCCACAGGCATCACGCCCAGTGATTTTCTGGAAGGCGTCGAATATTTCAAAGGTGGTGCGCGCAGCCATAGCGTTATCATGCGGGCAGAATCAGGCACGGTGCGCTATATGACGGCAAATCATCACTGGGATAAACTTATGCAGATCTCGGAACTGCCGTATGACCGTGGGCCAAACCCGATGCCGCAGTTGTGAGGTTTTCTGGGAGCGACATGGCCTTGCCGTGTCGCTCCAGCCATCCATGCGTATGAATTTCAGCGGTTTCTCGCTTTGCAAAGCGGGGGATTGGGGGTTGCAACCCATATGCGTCAACCTAAGAGTTATTGAGGCATAGGGATGTCTCTTTATCTCC
>CAYFVX010000605.1:0-3647 GCA_964346425.1 uncultured Chloroflexaceae bacterium
CAGGCTGCGCAGCAGGCGCAGGCCGAGCCTGCTGTGCAGGTGGAGCGGGAATAGTACTCTCTGGACCGGGGCCTATCGGTTGGGGAGGTGGATAAGCAGGTTGTGGTGGAAGATTCTGCGCCAACGGCGTCGGCGCGGCTGGTTTTTTCGCCACTGGTTGAGCACCAGAAAGGAGCGAAGCTCCACAATTATCACAGAAAGCTTCGCCTGGAATAACCGAAGCTCTACATTGTGGGCATGTATTCGGGCCAGCCACGGCAGATGAAGCAGGAGCACTCGCCGCAGAACCGGATGCAGCGGCAGGAACACTGCCATCCGTTGCTTGAACGAGCTGTGCCCCACACTGATCACAAAAACGGGCGGACTCGGGATTTTCAGTACCACATTGAGGGCAGAAAGGCACAATATCACCTCCTGAAATCAATAGTTCCCTATCACTGTTATCTTTTATAGCACAAGATAGAAAGTTGTGCCAGTAGCTACAAAAAGGCTTTTCGTAGCTCTGTCATATGACAGAACCACAAACTTATCCACATGATGTGGATATATTGTGGATTTATCAGCCTGACACTACTAAATCTGGGAAGGAAAGAAAAAAAGTTGTAGTACTACAATACACCGCAGAAAACATAAGCAAACACACATGAGAAGCATGACAAAGGGGATGCAACTTTCGCCCTGGCGTAAAAAAACTGTTGCGTATCACCTCAAATGTTCCTTGCCACCGACCAGCCTCAACCATCAGAGAAAATGAGGCAACCAGCGGGAACAGCATACGAAATAAAAAAGAGACGCAAAACCAACGCCTCTTTTTCCTCCATCAAACATTCATAGAACAAGAACAGTTATTCCTCACTGCTGCGGTCAAGGATAACATACAACAGTTCCAACAACACATTTTTCACACTATCTCGATCAACCGCAACGCATGGAACTACCTTGATATGAGGAGGTTGGCGCAGTGCCAGACGCAACTCATCAGGCGACCAGGCGTTGGGCCGGTCCTGTTTATTCGCAGCAACCACATACGGCGTGTCGCGGTACGAAATAAAGAAATCTATAATGCGATTGGTTTCGCGAAACGTCTCCGGGCGTGTACTATCCACCAGAATAATGAGACCGAGCATTCCCTCGCTCAATATCTCCCACATAAAATCAAAGCGCTTCTGCCCGGGCGTACCAAAGAGGTGCAGGACCAGGTCCTTGCCTATTGCAATACGACCGAAGTCCATCGCCACGGTCGTCTCCTTTTTGATCAATTTGGTGTCGTCGGAGGCTCGTCGCTCGGTTGAAACGACTTCAATCTCACTGATGGTTCTGATAAACTCGGTTTTGCCCGAATTGACTGCCCCGCTAATGACCATTTTTACCGTCTGCACACCGAACCTCCACTATGGTATGTGCCCTATGATTGGAGCGCACACATCTTACATGCTCTGGACACGGTTAATAATGCGAGAAACCAGGCTTCGCTTAACGCGAGGTTGCGCACGTCCGCCAGCAGGCCCTGACGGTTTCTTAATAACCTCAACCAGACCTGCGGTAGCAAAACCATACACAACACGACAGACATCAAAATCCGAAAGATTTGTTTTCTTGGCGATAGTCGCCAGAGTATCCTTGCCATTGATACGAGCAAAGACACGCCACTCTTCAGGAGCCAGTTTAACTCCTTTTGCTTTTTCGCCAGGCTGATCAACAAACCTGACAATCATATCGGTCGAAGGAATACGATCTTTAATGCGGCCCCATTCATCAATGCGGCGGACACCTTCCATAATCAGGTGTTCAACCGGCACTGGCTGAGGCATAATAGGTGCATCAGGGTCTGGTTTCTGACCATGTTCAAACCGAAACTCACCATCAGGCCACCCAAACAACCCGTACACCACAGATTCTTCAATGTGGGTCTGGAGGGCTTGCTGAAGCTCCTCTTCAGTAAGAATTTCAGCTTGAATAAAAGCTTGCGAGAGGGACATCCCATTTGTCTCGCTGTTAGCTTTCATGCGTCTGACATTCTCAACCTGCTCTGGACCTATTTTCCCTAGCTTCAATAACAGGTCGCTCGCATTTTCCGATTCTTCTTTTGAAGCATAGATAAGCTTCCCTTTATCGAAAAATAGCGTTGCGGTTTCGTCTCCATGGGTTAAATGTAAACACCCTGTTTTGTAGCCCCGGTCCACCAGATATAAAAAATCAGAGAGGCCAAAATCCTGGATGTTGCCAACGAGCGCCATCGTTTTGCCTCCAGAACAACTATATCAATCTTAAAAATATCTCTCTATAGTCTACCATAGAAAAGAATATTATGCGACATTATTGGAAACAACCAGTGCTGTTTTTTCATCCACCGGTGTTTCATACGGTCCTCGAACACCATCTGCCTGCAACACAGCCTTCAAAGCTTCAATAGCTACGTTGAGCATACGATCATCTGGCTCACGGGTTGTCAACTTTTGTAACGCCAGAGATGGTGCCATAATCTTTCGTACCCATCCACGATGGTAGTGGCTGGCAGACAACCGCAAAATCTCATAGGCAATTGCGGCAATCAAAGGAACCCCAACGATCCGCGAAACCAACCGCACCCAGAAGGGAAACCCACCAAACAACAGGAACACCACAAAACTTAACACCGCAATAACCAGCAAAAAACTCGTGCCACATCTTGGATGAATCAGGCTAAACGAACGCACATGCTCCACATTCAGTGGCCCCCCGGCTTCATACGCATTGACTGTTTTGTGTTCAGCGCCGTGATACGCAAAAACACGTTGAATACTGGGTATTTGACTGACAGCAGCAATATACCCCACAATCAAGCCAAGCCGCAAAACGCCCTCAATCAATTCGCGTAGAAAGAGAGAAGCACCCAGCGAACTAGCCAGACCAGCCAGGAGCAGAGGAAAAACAAAGAAAAGCCCTATGGCGAAAACAAGCGAGAGCAACAACGTGCCAACCGAGGCATATTGAGATGATTGTTCTTCTTCACCAAACGCGGCACTGGCGGAAAAATTCAATGCCCGAACCCCCAGGTTGAGCATATCCCAGAGCAACACTATCCCCCGCACAAAGGGAACATCCTCCCACCTGTCACGCCGCTGAGCATCCAGGGAAAAATGTTTATACGCAATTGCACCGTCAGGCTCACGCACGGCAACCGTCGCCTGGTTTCTGCCGCGCATCATCACGCCTTCCAGAACTGCCTGACCTCCATATGAGAAGTGCTGGTTGCTCATGAATTCCCTTGATAAAACCAGTTCATTGCGTTTGCTATCTTGCTGCCAGTTGCGAACACCGCGTCACTCCGCCAGATAGCTTTCCTAATCAGGTATTCCTGCCTGAAGAACACAAGAAACAGGAATGAACTATGATTGCTTGAGAGCGTGCAAGCAACATCGCCTTGCAACATGCCTATGGTAGCATAAAAAAATACAGACTGCAACTGTTTCAAGGGTTTTCATTCTCTACCGTTTTCTCAACCCCATCATCACGATGTGCAAGCGAACTTGCCGCAGCCCGCACCCCGGCAACAACACTGGAAAGCCGAATGACCGGTGAAGCCACCCGTTCGGCTACAAACGTTGTTGTTGTTGATGCTGTTTCAGCAGAATCACGGATACGTGCCGTAATCGTGCGCGTATTAT
>CAYFVX010000606.1:0-3646 GCA_964346425.1 uncultured Chloroflexaceae bacterium
AGGAACCAGGTTCCCTCACGCTCCTCTTTGGCGTGGGGTGTGTGGGTTTTTCGACTTCGTCGAAAAACCCACACACCCCACCAGAATGGGTTGGCACGCTCTTGCGTGCATGTTTCGCCGTGCGCAAGCAAAGCCCACCGCAGGTGAAACCTGTTGAGGGGCGCCTGCGGGTGTGTGCGGGGACCTGGTTCCTGCACGCTCCCCTTTAGCGTGGGGTTTGTGGTTTTTGCGGCTTCGCCGCAAAAACCACAAACCGCTTGAGTATTGTCAGCGTCACTGTTCAAGTTGAAAGAGAGAATCATCAGCACAAGTTTGCCATTCAATAATCCATTTCGCCTGATCTCTACGAATTCGGGGAAAAAAACCATCACAGCATGGTATAATTTTCACGATGCACCAACGAATCATAAAGGAAGGCGGGGAAAAGACCCGCAGCAACCTGGGAAAACATACGTGGGATGCCCACCCTTGAGGTGCGGGATAGCTCCACGTAACCGGTCGTGTATGTGTCCCAGTCAATCGTGGGCATCTTTGTCTGACCTGCCGCGAGCGGAGCGAGACGCTCGTATCCTGGCATTTTTCTGATAATCTTGCAAACCATCTCTCTCAGGAGCCATCCATGCTCATTTGTACCAATCAATATGACGAAATGCTTTGTCGTGCTGCCAACCGCAATACTGCGAAATATTGTCGGCGATGCGGCAAATCTTTGCGCAATCGAAGTCTACGGCTACATGATCGTGGCGACATAGTCGGCACATATCGGATTGCTTGCGGTATTGGATATGGCGGCTTTGGTGCGGTATATGTTGTTACCTCTTTACAAGACGAAAACAAACAGTTTGCGCTGAAAGAAACGTTCGACCCACAGAGTATCCGCAGTTTTGAACGCGAATTTGAAGTTCTGCGCCACCATACGCACGACAACTTGCCTCACTACTATGAAATGTTTGAGGCAGAAGACAATGGCTACCTCGTCATGGAATATATACCAGGCCAGAACTTGCAGCAGATTATGCGCAAGCAGAATGGGCCGGTGATGGAAAAGCTTGTGCTTTTTTATGCCGACCAGCTCTGCGATGTGTTGAGCTACTTGCACAACCAGGATCCGCCTATCTTCCATCGCGATGTCAAGCCTGCCAATGTGCGTCTCACGCCAGAAGGGTTGATCAAGCTGGTAGACTTTGGTCTGCTCAAACAGGGCACCCAGCAAACCCGGAGTACGATTCGTGGCCTGGGAACGCCTATCTACGAGCCTTTTGAGCAGTTTGGTCGCGGGAGCACTGATCAACGGAGCGATGTCTATAGTCTGGGGGCAACCCTCTACCATATGCTTACGGGGAAGATGCCAGCCACCGTACCGGACCGGATTGCAGAACCCGCAGACCCTTTACTACCGCCGCATGAAATCCATCCCCAGATCTCGCAGCATGTTTCAGATGCCATTGTCAAGGCGATGAGCATTTTTCAGCGGGATCGCCATCCTGATATTGCTGCTTTCCGGCGGACACTGATGGGACGGGAAGGTAGTGAGCGGACAAAAACGAGGACGCAACCCCTGACCGCGGAAGGTGGTCGCCGGAAAACCAGGCAAACCGCACCACTCTCCCCCGAATCTATCCGCCCGAAAACCAAGCAAACGGCTCCCCTGAGCGCAATCTCCGACTTTACGACTGCGCAGAGCCTGGCGCATATCACTGCTTCGATTGAGGCATCGCAAGCGGCTGAGCGCGAGGTCAGTTTCCCCTCCAGGCTGGTTGAGTGGAAACGTGAGGTGCAGCAGTTGCAAGAACAATTTGGCGACCCCAATGGTTATTGGTGTTATGTAAAATCAGGAGTCTATCTGCTCGGTGGGTGGGACCGGAGTGATTCCCGTGCCCGCATTACACTGCCGTCCTTCTGGATTGGTCGCTATCCTATCACCGTCTCACAGTATGCCACCTTCATTGTCGATGGTGGGTATACCGAGGAGGGGCAACGCTGGTGGACGGCGAATGGCTGGAAGTGGAAGATGCTGAAAAATCGCAAGCAACCCGGCCAGTGGAATGATCCCAATTTCAACGGGGACAACCAGCCGGTCATCGGATTAAGCTGGTATGAAGCGATAGCATTTGCCTGCTGGCTAAGCTCGCAATTGATCGGTGTTTTGCCGCGTGGCTACGCTATTCGGCTACCGAGCGAGGCAGAATGGGAAGCAGCCCAGACCTTTGACGCCAATCTGCAACGGTGCTACTACCCGTGGGGAGATGAAGACCCGACGTCAGACCGCGCAGTTTATGAGCAAGGGGAGCTGGGGCGCACTGCACCAGTGGGGACATGCCCGGCTGGTGCAAGCGCGTGTGGGGCGGAAGATATGGCTGGCAATGTGTGGGAATGGACTGGCAGCAGTTCGCATGAATATCCTATGCAAAGCGATAAGCTCCATCGCGATGTTGCGCCCTCGCAGTGGGATGTGCCGGTGCGTGGTGGTTCATGGTGGGATTATCGCACGTTTATGCGCTGTGGCACCCGCGACCGTTACCGGCCGGATTTTCCTGCGCATATTTTTGGTTTCCGCCTGGTGTTGGGGCCTGTGCAAAAAGGCTAGGATGCAACAGGATGCATCATTCGGATAATCAAGGTGGGGAATATGAGAAATAAGAAGCAGGTCTCTTACACACAAAGGAGCAAGCCATGCGCTCACCCTATTATTTATCAAACGCAGAGACACAGAGATGCAGAGATAGCCAGGAGGAGAACAGCGCAATCTGTGTTCATCTTTGGTTTCAGCCATCATCTGAAGCTGGGGTACGTCGGCTCTCATCGGGCATGCATGCAACAATCTTCCCAAACCCATCGTCCATACCAGTAACAGGAACATGTTGATGTGTAAGGAAAAAAACCATATGCAAACGGATTATCCACAACACCAGGATGCGCCGCATGCAAGCGGTCAGGCGCAGCCATCATCTGCTGGTATCAAGACCTATCGCCTCCCGCTGGAATCAGAGCATGCAGCGCAGACCCCGCCAGCCGCACACGCAGCAGCAGCCCAGGGGACAACCAATACGACCACGACGACGCCACGCACGAGCAAGCGCAACAATGCTCTTGCGCTCTTCCTGGTAGGGCTGGGTACGCTGTTGCTGATCGGACGCATTCCGGCCGGTGGCGATGTGCAGGGCGGACTGGTCGTGCTGACGATTGCCAGTTGTTTTCTCTTCTTCTCATTCTGGCAGCGTATCTATGGCCTGCTTATCCCTGGCAGCATCCTGGCGGGGCTGAGTCTGGGCATTACCTTTGCCTCACTCACCAGCGGTGCGTCGGTTATGTGGGGGCTGGCACTGGGCTTTCTCGCCATTCTGTTTATCGGGCGGATGCTGTTCAACAAGCAGAGTCAGTGGCCGGTGTATGTCGCCGTCCCGCTGTTTGCCCTGGGTATCATCGTCGCTGCCTCCAACCTGCCGGGCTTCTTCTTTGGCTGGTTGGTCTGGTTGCCACTGCTGCTGATAGGTGCGGGGATTTACCTGGGCTGGGTGAAGAAGAATTGAGCATGGGGAGAGGAGATAGCTTATGAACCAGACAACTGCAACTGAAATACTAACCCTTCTTGCGTTTCGCGGACATTGACGGCCCCGAAATAGACGGCGATTACGTAAAACGTGGT
>CAYFVX010000607.1:0-3642 GCA_964346425.1 uncultured Chloroflexaceae bacterium
TTGCGCCCTTTGCGTCTTTGCGGTTCGTTGAACTCATGACCCGAATGAGGTATGAATAGTGCATCTGGTTTCACGGCTTCTCTTCTATGCGCAATTGTGAGAGGCCAATCGAGACGGGTTCTGTCTCTTCATAGCCATATTCAGCCGGTGAGGTGGCGGGTTCGACGCTACGGAATTGCAGGGTTGTCAGGCCAGCCGGTAGGGTGAGAGCGAGCGTGTAGGGTTGCCGTTCGTTGACGGTAAACTGCGCGATGCGTTGCCCGGCCTGATACACTTCGAGCTGGCGGGTGATGGCGAAACTATGTGCGTGAAAATGCAGCACGACCTCACCGGCGGTTTTGCGATGCAGTTCAATAATTCCCTGCTGGCGCATCCAGCGATAGAGCGGCTGGTCTGGCCCGAAGTGGCGTGCTTTGCTCCAGCCTTTGCCGAGCGTGATGCAGGTATTGGTGCCGGCACTGGCGGGCAGTTGGTAGAGCGACATGCGCGGGGTAAAAGCGATTTGCGGCAACGAGGGGATGAAGACTTCCCGCATGTTGCGCCGTTCGCTGACATCCACCGGGTGGAGGTATTTTTCATTGTGGTAGACCATCATGTGGGTGATGTGGTAGTTGTCTACCAGACAGTACCAGGTCGCTTCCGGCGCGATGATGTCTTCATGAAAGGGGCCTTTGCGCAGGTAGCTCAGCAGCGGACCGGGCGGGTTGTCGCGGGACATCTCGCCATACATGACCGGGTGTTCGTGGACGGTGGCGTAGTACATGCTGCGGTTGCCAGCGTCGGGCCATTCCATAATGGCACCAGCCTGCTGCAAGGTACCATCGGTCATAAAGGCGGGAGTGGGGGCGGCTGGTTCGGCGTTGACGGGGATAGGCAGGTGTTCAAAGCAGAGCAGTAGCAGCAGGCTGGCGAAGATAGTGTGGCGCGTGGCGACACTGGAGCCTGGTTTGGTAGCTATGCTTTCCTGCCCATCCCTTTGCGTTCTTTGCGCCTTTGTGTGCGGCACTGTCCAGAAGCGAGGGTTGTTGAGCAATGCCCTGGCACCGATGGCAGCCAGCACTCCCATGCAGAGCGTGGTAATGATGAAGTAGCGGGCAGGTGCCCGCGTCACCTGGATAATCTTGAACTGAAACAGCACTTCATACGGCAGCGGAATGTCGGTCATGATGCCCATGATGCGCAGTTGTGGGCCAAGTGCGAGAATGAGAAAGGTTGCGCCGCTGAGCACCCAGAAGCGTGCCTGCTGCCAGTTGCGCATAACGGCGATAACCGCCAGCACAAGCGCGACGTAGCTGAGGCTGACGGTTGCGACAACGACGCCGGGCGTTTTGATGCTTTCAAACACCTGCCATGCCCAGTCCTTCCAGAGCGGGTGTTCCGGGTTGGGCAGCAAAAAGGCAAGCAGATCAGGCGCGTGGTAGACCGTATCGCGGCGGCTACGTACCATGTAGGGACGCGGGGCAGTAAGTTCCTGCACCATCGGAATGACAACGGGGGCGACGGTCAGCGCATAGAGAGCTTGCAAGGCCGCGGTGCGCCAGCCGAGGCTCCAGAGCTTTGCCCGCCACTGCTGCCAGGGGAGGCCGAACAGCATTCGGGTTGACTCGACGTTTTTGTCCTCTGGTAACGCCTTCTCCCTGGTTCCGAGCAATGCTGCCAGCAACGCGATAGCGGTGAAGAGTTGCATGTAGACGGCAAACTGCCAGTCGGAGAAGGAGTTGAGGGCCAGCGCGATGGCGGCGGTAAGCAACCAGCGGTAGTGACCACTGTTGAGCCAGCGGCGCAGCGCAAGGATGTAGAGCGGGATGAACTCGACGCCGTGCAGGTTGGGTTGGCCCAGGTTGAAGTGGAAGACCTGGATGGGCGCGAAGGCATAGACGATACCGGCAATGAAGCCGGCGCGGCGGCTGCCTGTCACATCGCGGGCCAGCCAGCACGCGCTATAGGCGGCCACGACGAAGCCGAGCATTTCGGTCAGGTTATAGATCGTTATCAGGCTCAGAAAGGATTGTAGCGGGATGGAGAGGACGGCATGCACGACATTGTAGGCGTAGAAGTAGAGGCTGACACCTTCCGGGTAGTAGAGCCATTGGGTGAAGTAGGGATTGGTGTGCAATTCCAGCATGGCTTTGTGCATCCACCAGTAGCTCCACATGTGCGATTCGGCATCACCTGCCAGCCCGATAATATGGGTATTGAGATGCACGATGAGCGGGTAGGTGAAGATGATGGTCAGCAGGATGTAACCACCCAGGATGCTCAGTTCGGTGCGGAGTGTGCGGTGTTTATTCATAGAAGCAGGTGGTGTTTTTGTACAGACGACAGCGGTTGAACAGCAGGTCGGAGAAGAGGCTGACCACCCGTTCGGGCACTTTCACAAACTGGTAGGTGAGCATCTCGTTCCATATCAAGCCTTTGCGCATGTCGGTGCGCACGATGGTCCACTGTGCAATGAGGCCAACATTCCAGTAGATGAGCATGGCGGCAGCAATAAGCAAAGGGATGGGGCCGGTGCGCAGCGCGACGCGGTCTAGCAGAGCCGCCAGCCCGATGATGAAGATGGGCGTACACTCGATGAGCCGCCGAAAGCCGAAGGAGCCGGAGAGATGCCAGGTGGTGCCGAAGCTACCATTGATGTAGGTTTGCACCAGGAAACCGAGCAGCAGCAACCAGGCCAGCAGACAATCACGGCGGGCTATCCAGACCAGCCCGAACAGGCCAATGAGCAGCACGGGACTCCAGAGGAACGCGCCATGCTGCGGGTGGAAAAGCGTGTCAAAGAAGTGCGGGCTGATGCCGCCCGAAGACGAAAGTTTGCCAGAGACGACGGTCGAAGGAAAGGGCCGCCCATTCAATACCTGGTAGGTCAGGAATTGCGGCAGCAATGCCAGCCCCAGGCAGAGGAGAAAGATGAGATGCCCGCGGAAGAGCGACAGGCTTGCCCGTATCCCCCCACTATTTCTGGCATAGTTGATATAGGCAATACCCCCTTCAACGGCGGGCAACAGCATAAACAGCCCCAATTGCTCGCGGGTGCTTGCCATGAGGCCACCAACCAGGCCAAGCAATGCCCAGTTCCACAGTGGTCGCTTGGCCTGCCGCTCCGCCAATGGACCATCCCAGCCACGGAGCCAGAGGGTCAGGAAGAGTGCAAACAGGAAGAACGCGGTGGCGTGCGACCAGGGCATGGCGATGTAGGTATAGAAGACAAGCGGCGAGGCCAGCCAGACGGTGATGGTTGCCAGAGCTGATGGGAAGATGGCAGCAAAGCGGCGAGCCAGCCGATAGGTGAGCAGCAAGCCCAGCAGCGCGTAGAGGGCGGACATGAAGCAGACTGACCAGATGTAGGGGCGGGAGTAGCCATCGGCGGCTATATCCGCGCCAGCCAACCGCGCCAGCCGCACACCCACGTCGGCCATGATGAAGCCGGGCGACCACATGAGGGATGCACCGATGGGGGCCAGGTTGCGGTATTTGCCGGTCTGCGGGTTGCGCGGTGGGTCGTCATCGCGGTGGCGCAGTAGCGCATTGTAGACAGCAGGGTCATCGTTTTGCATGCCGGCTTCGGCAAAATGCTGGTATTCGTTCGCGAAGTCCATGTCGTGGTCGAAGTAGAGTGAGCGCACGTAGGCGTAGTATTGC
>CAYFVX010000608.1:0-3490 GCA_964346425.1 uncultured Chloroflexaceae bacterium
ATCTGTTGGTAAACCCCATCTCCTGTCCGGACCTTTGCGGCTTTGCGCCTTTGCGAGAGGCCCTGCCCGGACGTTACCAACAGAGTCTATAAGGAGGAGGGCTGAGGTTTTCGGCGCAGCCGAAAACCTCAGCCCCCACCGAGACAACCAGCATTTTTTGTGAATAGTGGAGAAAATTTCACTCGTCTGGTATAATTTTCAAACAAGAGGAGCGGAGACCGCCAGAATTGCAAGAAACGCCAAAGTTACCAGGATGGAAGCAATGACTAACGATAACACGCCGATTGAAGAGTTGCAGACTGAAAATGCCCGCCTCCGCCAGCAACTGGCTGAACAACAGCAAAACGCCCGTGCAGCAGAGCAAAAATTTTACCGCCTCTTCACAAACATGACCATAGGCTCGTTCATTACCGACATGCAGCACAACATCCAGGAGTGCAACCCTGTTTTTCAAACAATGCTTGGCTACACCACAGAAGAACTGCAAACCACTTCGCTTGCTGACCTGACCCCCGAAAAATGGCACGCATTCGACCAGGAAAAACACCAGAACGAACTCGTATCGCGCGGCTATACCGACCTCCACCAGCAAGAATACATCTGCAAAGATGGCACTCTTCTGCCTGTTGAGGTACGTTGCCATCTCATCACCGATGAACAAGGGCAACCAGCAGGTATATGTGGCTTTGCGCGTGACATGACCGCACAACACCAGCAGGAAAAAGAACTACGCACCTTCAAATCACTCGTAGAATATGCGCTCGATGGAATCGGCGTATCCAATAGTCAGGGGAATTTCGTTTATGCCAACCCATCCTATCGGGCAATGACCGGCTATGGTGCGGACATGATCGGTATGCCAGTGATGACACTCTATGACAGCAACAAAGTAGATTTATCTCCCATCATTGACGAAGTACTTGAATCAGGCAAATGGCAGGGCGTGCTCCCCTTCACCCGCCAGGACCAGACCATCTTCCAGGGACAGTGTTCAATCTACAAAATCGAAGACCCGAATGAAGCAGGCACGTTACTTGCCGCTATTGTGCGTGACATCACCGAGCAGCAACGGGTGGAGCAAGAACTGCGCACCTTTAAAACGCTGGTGGACAAAGCACCGGATGGTATCAACGTCACGACAACTGAAGCCCAGATTTTCTATGCCAATGAGAGTTTTCGCGCTATGAGTGGCTACTATGATGAGGCGATAGGCAAAACCATTGTAGACCTCTATGCCGATGATCCTGAAAGCCTGATGTCCGCGGCCCGACAAGTCGCAGAACAAGGCTACTGGCATGGGCCATTCACCCTGCGCCAGCCGGATGGAACGCTTATCCCGGTCTTCACCTCAGTTTTTGCCATTCAGGATGACCAAGGAACCGTGCGGTGGCTCGCCGCCATTGTGCGCGATTTGAGCGAACAACAACGGCAGGAACAGGAACGGCAGGAGCTGCAACAACAGATTATTGACGCCCAACGGGCAGCTCTGCGTGAACTTTCCACACCCCTGCTCCCCCTGGCAAACGGCGTCATTGCTATGCCTTTGCTTGGCACCATTGATAGCAACCGGGCGCAACAGGTTATGGAAACGTTGCTTGAAGGAGTTAGCTCCCACCACGCAGAAACGGCAATCCTCGACATTACCGGCGTCCAGATACTCGATACACAGATTGCCAACGTGCTCATCCAGGCAGCCCAGGCGGTCAATCTACTAGGTGCCCAGGTGATACTCACTGGCATACGCCCGACCATGGCGCAAACACTGGTCAGCCTGGGGATAGACTTGAGCAGTATCGTCACACGCAGCACGCTGGAGCGTGGCATCGCCTATGCGCTAGGCAAGTAGGTAGTTGCGTACTGTGTTGCAAAGGGCTATCAAGTGCAAAAAGTGGTCAAAGAGATCGGTTCGGGCATCAATGATAGTCGTCCCAAGCTGCTCGCGCTCTTGGAAGATACCACCATATCCCTCATTGTGGTCGAACACAAAGACCGTTTGACACGATTTGGATTTCGGTCCATCGAAACCCTTTTACGGGGACAAGGGCGACTGATTGAAGTGGTCAATCAGTCTGACAACGAAACAGAAGACTTGCTGGCTGATTTGACCAGCATCATCTCCTCATTTTGTGCGCGACTCTATGGGCAGCGACGCGCCAAACGCAAGACGGAGAAGATTGTTGCTGAACTTGAAGTGAACGGGAATGGACATGCAACTGACTGAACGACACGTTATCAAACGAACAGACCCACGTTTTGCAGCCATTGATCATGCCGCATTTGCGGCAAAAAAGTTGAAGAATACAAGGAGAAGAGAAACACATGTCGGAAAGAAAACTGACGACCAAACAAACCGCGACGGATTTCAATCTGCCCAATACTGCACGTATGTACGACTATTATCTGGGGGGAACACACAACGTTGAAGCAGACCGCCAGGCAGCCGGTGAAGTGGCTGCCTATGCTCCCTTTGTTCCTTATGTGGCGCGTATTCAACGTGCTTGTTTGCAAGATATTCCCGCAGAACTTGCACGGCGCGGGTTTGATTTGATCATTGATTTTGCATCCGGCTTGCCAACTCAAGACCATCTCCATGAGAATGCACCTGATGGCATGGCAGTAGTTTATGCCGACCTTGATCCTGTGATTGTCGAATATTCCCGCGAGATTCTAGGCGATATCCCGAATGTCTACTACCTTTACACCGACATGCGCAATCCGCGCACCCTGCTGCAAGAACCGATTGTTCAGGAATTACTGAATGCAGGACGTAAGCCAGCACTGGTTATCTGGGGTATTTGCCTCTTCTTGAGCGATGAAGATATTGACAATATCACCAACATTCTGTATGACTGGGCACCTGAAGGCACCTGCCTGGCATTCAACGTACCGCTGGTAGATATGAATAAAAACAACGAAGCCGTCATCAAGTTTCTCAAAACCTATGAAGATTTCAACGAACCGATTTATGTACGTTCACTTGAGCGAGTTCGTGAAATTGTTCATCCCTGGAAGCCAGACGAACGCGGATTCGTCTCATTTCTCGACTGGCATGGGCTTGACGAATCATCCATGACCCCTGAAGACCTGGATGCTGTGGGGCCAACTGGCGGGGGCTATGGGGCCTACCTGGTCAAATAAAAACAACTTCCACATAGGGTTGTTGAGGAGATAAATCTTCCTCACACTCCCTTCGAGCAAATCTTTTTGGGGGTTGAGAGGGTGTGGCTAAGCCACACCCTCTCAACCCCCATTTTACCTTCCAGGAAGGCACATCTTTCGGCAGTTCACGTACCTCCGTCGTTGGCACTACCTCTTGCTCGGACCTTTGCGTTCTTTGCGCCTTTGCGTGAGGCCCTGTCCGAACTTTCTTCCGCGACTACAAGACACTACTCTTCGTCCGCCGGCTCTTCCGTTGCCTCGGCATCCGCGTCTGCGTCTTCGTCCGCCGGCTCTTCCGTTGCCTCGGCATCCGCGTCTGCGTCTTCGTCCG
>CAYFVX010000609.1:0-3633 GCA_964346425.1 uncultured Chloroflexaceae bacterium
AGCATGCAGGTGCGTATTTGTCTTTTCCGCGGGCGGTCGCGCATCATATTGGCTGGCGGGAATGGGATCATGGGCAGTATGATGCAATCCGTTCTTGTGAGATGGTGACCGGGGCGGCAATTGCGTTGCGGATGGATGCGCTTCTCCATGCGGGACTCTTTGACACCGGCTATTCTCCAGCCTATTATGAAGATAGTGATTTGTGCTGGCGTCTGCGCCAGCAGGGTTATCAGATTGTCTATGTTCCCCAGGCTCGCCTGATACATCATGAGTCGTTGTCGCTGCCAGATGAGACTATCAGGAGTAAATATTACAATCGCGGTCGGTTGCGTTTTGTGTTGAAGAGCTATCCGCTTCCGACCCTGCTGGAAGATTTTTTGCAGAGTGAGCAGCGATTTTTGTGGGAGCAGAGTCATGCTCGTGAGGAGCGTGCCCTCAGATGGGCCTACATTGAAACCATCGCCAGTCTGCATTCCTGCTTGAAGGCACGACAACCTTATTATCCTCAACCGACAGCCGCGGAAACGGCTGCTGTGTATGACATGGTGTTGAATTTGAAAGAGACGCTATCCCGTGCGGCCTATCGTCGTGCGCGGGGACGGCTTGATAGTTTCCAATGAATGCGCCCATTGTTCATGTCGAGTATCATCTGCTTCGCCCGCTTCCAGATAAGCTCTGGCATGGGGATGTTTTGCTGCTCGAAATTGCGTTGTCCAATGGTGGGTTGTTGCCCTGGATGACGTTTGGTAACCATCCGGTGCGATTGTGTTATCACTGGCTTGATGCGCAAGGGGGGATGGTGGTTGAGGATGGTCTCCGTACCGAGTTGCCCATCTCTGTGCTACCAGGTGGGCAGGTGGTGGTCGAGATGCGGGTGGAATCGCCGCCAGAGCCAGGGGCGTATCAGCTTGTTATTGATCTGGTGGAAGAGGGGTTTGGCTGGTTTGCCGAACGTGGGGGTGAGCCGTTCTGCCTGTCGCTGTATTATCACGTCTGCACTGCTCCCCGTGTCACGATTATCAATGGGAATTGTGTGTGCTATGATGCGGTTGGCAATCATGTTGTCGCGGAATTGCTGGCTCTGCGTCAGGCTGGGTATCAGGTGTTGCTGTTTGTGCAGCATATGGATGACCGTTTGCCGGCGGATATTCGCCGTTCGATAGTGGTGTTGCAACTGGCAGATTTTCATGCGCCACCACCTCGCTTGCAGTGGGCGATCAATCATTTTTTTGCGTCATCGCTGGTGCTTGTGACTTATTCCACCTACTATGCTTTGTGTGAGCTAATCAAACAGACACGGGGTACGATTTTTTTCGATTATCACGGGGTTACGCCAGCGCAGATCTGGGGGAGTGATGCGCAGGGGTATGCAACGCAATTACTTGGTGAGCAATACAGGTCGCTGGTGCAGTATGCGGATTATGCGCTGACCCGCAGTTCGTTCATGCGAGATGAGTTGGTGCAAACGGGGTTGATACCGGCTGAGCGTGTGTTTGTCACGCCGCTTGGGACACTGCCGATTGCGCAGCGAAAGGATGCTGCGGCTTTACCGCAAGCTCTTGCTTTGCAGCTTGCCGGGTTGCGTGTGTTGCTTTTTGTGGGCCGCATGGCTCGCAATAAGCGGTTGATTGATATGGTGGAGGCTCTTGCGCTGGTACGGCAACGGTATCCTGATACCTGTTTGTTGCTGGTGGGCGATAATCAGCATGCTCCGTATGCTGCGTATGTGCAGGAGGTGCAGCAACGTGCCAATGACCTGGGGTGTGGGGAGTATGTGTTGTTTACCGGGCAGGTGGCAGAGCTGGCACCCTATTATCAACGCTGCGATGTGTATGTGACGGCGAGTGTGCATGAGGGGTTTTGTTTGCCGGTGATTGAGGCGATGGTGGCGGGCAAGCCGGTGGTGGCGGCAGATGCTACGGCGTTGCCAGAGACGGTCAATGGGGGAGGGTTGCTGTTTGCGCCTGGCGATGTGGCGGATATGGCGGCAAAGATCATGCTGTTGTTTGCGGATGGAGCGGGGGATGAGGATTCGCGGGGGGATTGTGTGGTTGCCCCACAGGAGGTTGTTGGCGATAAGCCGATTGTGTTTGTCACGTTGCGCTATGGGGATGATGTTGTTGGTGGGTCGGAGCGGTTGATGCGTGGCTGGGCGGAGCAACTTGCGCGGTGTGGCTATGCAGTTGAGCTTTTGACGACGTGTGTGCATGACCTGTTTGCATGGCGAAACCAGTTGCCGCCGGGTGTTGAGCAGGTCAATGGGGTGACGGTGCGGCGTTTTCTCATTGATGAAGGCGATGCGCAGGGGTTTCATGCGGTGCAGGCGAAGGCTGTTCGCGGGGAGCACGTCAGCTACCGGGATGAACAGCAGTTTATGCAGCAAAACTTGCGTAGTCGTGCCATGGAAGCCTATTTGCAAGCGCATGCGGATGCGTTTGCCTGTGTGCTGTTTGCGCCCTATCTTTTTGGCACGACCTACTGGGGGATGCAGGCCGTTGCAGACAAAGCTATTATCGTGCCATGCCTGCACCAGGAACCGGTGGCGCACTTCCAGATTGTACGCGAGATGCTTGAGGCATCGTCTGGGCTTTTGTTCAATACTGCGGCTGAGCGTGATCTGGCGACGGGTTGTCTGCATGTCAAAAATCCTGCCCAGGCTATTGTGGGTTATGGGTTTGACCCCCAGACTCCGCTGGTGGATGGGGAGTGGTTCCGCCGTCAGTACGGTCTCTCGCATTTTTTGCTCTACAGTGGCAGGCTGGAAGATGGGAAAAATGTGCCGTTGTTGCTGGATTATTTTGCTCGTTACAAGACGGAGCATCTGGACTGTGGTATTGCGCTGGTTTTGACGGGTGTGGGGAGTATGCAGAGTCAGCCGAACCAGCACCCGGATGTTCATTTTCTGGGGACGTTGCCAGAACATGCGTTGCCCTCGCTCTTTGCGGCTGCCTTCGCTTTGTGTCAGCCTTCGTTGTATGAGAGTTTTTCGATTGTGTTGATGGAGTCCTGGCTGCAGGGGCGGCCGGTGCTGGTGCATGCGGATTGTCCGGTGACGTCCGAGCATGTGGCTACCAGTGGTGGCGGTTTTACCTTTCATGATTATGCTTCGTTCCGCGATATGCTGAACTATCTGCTGGATAATCCGACAGTTGCGGATGAAGCCGGCCAGCGCGGGCGCAGCTATGTGCTGGAGCACTACAACTGGCATGTGGTTATGGAACGGTTGGTGCAGGGGATTGTGTCTTGTCTGGCCCCGCGGAGTACCTATCAACAATTGGCATGGGAAGGGGTGCAGCATGCTTTGCAGTATACACCTGCCCGGTTTCAGGATGTGTTGCTTCAGCTTGTTGAACAAGCAGAGGCGGAAGGGGGCATGCCCTTTAATCTCCATCAGCAAGAGCAGTTACGCAGTTTGCAACACGTCGGGATGCCTGGCTATGAGGTGCGTTCGCAGGTGCCGTTTGTCGGACGGTTGATTGCGTGGGTGCGTCGCCAGTTGACTTCACATTTGAAGGAGCCATATCTGGATCCTATTGTTGCGCGGCAGGAAGAGTTTAATCGGGAGTTGGTGCAAACGCTCGTGCCAGCCGTGGAGCAGAGCTTGTATGAGCAGCGACGGCTACGGCGTGAGGT
>CAYFVX010000610.1:0-3632 GCA_964346425.1 uncultured Chloroflexaceae bacterium
GCGGGATCTGCCCATATGTCCGTTTCTTTTGCAGCAAAACCCGCCCGACTGCCGCCCGGTGGAAGCATCTCCTGGAGGGAGACCCAGCGGCTCCAAGCCGCTGCTACGGTATCCCGCAACCGCTTTGCAAAAAAGAAATATCCCTACGCCTGCGAGCTACGGGTAAACTGCGAAATACGGTCCAGAATGATTGCCAGAATAAGCACTGCCAGCCCGGACTCAATCCCCTGTCCAATCTCCAGACTGGAGACCGCACTATAAATTTCCTTGCCCAGACCACCGCCCGCAATCAGAGCCACAATAACCACCATCGAAAGAGCCAGCATCAACGTCTGGTTCAGGCCAGCCATAATATTGGGGAGCGCGAATGGCAACTGCACCTCAGCCAGCAACTGTTTACCATCTGCTCCAAATGCCTCACCAGCCTCAACCATGCCCTTTGGCACCTGTCGTATCCCCAGGTTCGTCAACCGCACAATAGGCGGCAGCGAGAAAATAACAGTGGCAATTGTACCGGGCACCTTGCCAATACCAAAGAACATGACCACCGGAATGAGATAAACAAACGGATGAATCGTTTGCATCGCATCCAGCACCGGACGCACAATAGACTCGACGCGATCGTCTTTTGCCATCCAGACACCGAACGGGATACCCACCACCACACAGAACATCAAGGCGGTGAGAATCATACTGAGCGTCGTCATCGTCGGCTCCCAATAGCCCATAAACCCGACCATCAGCAACCCGATAGCACTGCCAGCCGCCAGTTTCCAGCCTTCGCGAAACCAGGCCAGCCCAACGACCACCAGCAAAACGACATACCACGGCAACCAGAGCAAAAAACTCTCTGCGTTGTTCAACACCTGCTCAATCGGCCAGCGGATGGCGGTAAACACCGGGTCGGCATTCTGAACCAGCCAGTCTACCGCCTTATCAAACCATTCACCTAACGGAATATCATACTGTTCAAAAAAATCATTCATGCGTTTCCTCCTCGCTATGTTCATTTATACTTCCAATTTCTTGAATATGGCCCAGATGGGCAAGAATAATGCGGGCATTCAGCGAACCTTGCAAACGGTCCTGCTCATCTACCACCGCAATCGCGGGGCTATGCGCACCCGGCGCATACAGATCCGCGAGGATACTATCGGGCGCAGCACGCGCAAAATCGTGCCGAATGTAGTGCTCAAGCTGAACATTACCATTATTGGCCGCTTCCAGAACATCATCTTTGTAGAGAAGACCTTGCGGTTGCTGCTGGGCATCAACAATATACAGCCGGTCTTCCTGCTTATTCTGCTCAAATGTTTGCACTGCCTGCTGCAGCAAATCTGGCCCTTCGGTCACCGTGGGCGGCGTATGCATCACCGCACCGGCGGTGATAACGCGTGCCTGGTCTACATCCTGGATAAACGCCGCAACATACTCATCATCGGGGTGCGTAATAATGTCAATCGGCGAGCCAATCTGGACGATTTCCCCATCCTTCATAATGGCAACCTGGTCACCAACACGTAATGCCTCATTCAAATCGTGGGTAATAAAAATAATCGTTTTATGGAATTTTTCTTGAATAGACAGCAGCTCATCCTGCATCTCGCGGCGAATAAGCGGATCCAGTGCCCCGAACGCCTCATCCATGAGCAAAATATCCGCATCGGTTGCCAGCGCACGTGCCAGCCCAACCCGCTGCTGCATACCACCACTGAGGCTGGCGAGGTTCTGCTCTGCCCAGGGCTTCAAGCCAACAAGCTCCAATGTCTCCAGGCTGCGCCGATACTGTTCGTCTTTGTCTACCCCCTGAATTTTGAGACCAAAAGCGGTGTTTTCCCAGACACTTTTATGCGCGAAAAGATTGAACTGCTGAAAGACCATAGACAAACGTGTTCTGCGCAGTTCGCGCAACCGCTCCTTATCCATCTGCACCACATCTTCGTCGTCAATATACACATGACCGCTGGTTGGCGTAATCAGCCGATTGATACAACGAATAAGCGTTGACTTGCCAGAGCCAGAAAGCCCCATAACCACAAAGAGATCCCCCTTGCGCACGGAAAACGAAGCCCCGGCAACTCCAACAATATGATCAGTTTGCTCCTGTATCTCTGCTTTTGATTTTCCTTCGCGCAGCAGGGGGAATGCTTGTTCTTGTGGTGCGGGGCCAAAAATAACAGTTAAATCTTCAACTCGGAGTATTTCTTTTTGCATACTGCTTTCCTTCCTTCCCGCCCAGATACCACCAGATTCAGATACTGACGTTTACCACAGATGAACACAGATGAACACTGATTGCTCTGTTCTCATCGCCGGGTCTCTGCGGTTCATACGTAATCAGGCGAACATGGGAGAACGGTCCTTAAACTATTATGGATAGCTCTTGCAATTTTTGTGCCAGGAAGCGGGGGAAAGAAAATCTAAACTGGTTCCAACTGACACAGCCGGCGCCCATAATCCAGCGTAACGCTGGCAAAACGCGCCAGCAACATATTGCCAATGTTTGCGCGGCCGGGTTGTGAAAGTTCTCCTTCGCCTTCACCCGGCGTGTCCATTGGCACACGCTGTAAAGTGAAAGGACCCATCACCAACGAATCCACCTCACCACGCAAAATATCACGGCACCCACCAAAACCCGCCCCCTCCGCCAGCGTCACGCCGGCGGAGCCGTGACACAACCCTAACTGCTTTGCTATATCTGGCCCCAGCGTCAGGCCACCATTCGAGCCGGTGTCTATTGTCACCAGCGGCAGGCAATAATCGCTGGCGACAATATTCGTCAGCGCAGGATAATGGTCCAGAAAACTAAGCGGCAACGTTGTCCCCTGCTCCGAAAGCGGCGGCATTCCCAGGTCGGGGTGGCTGAGAGAAAGCAGTGAACGGCGGTAGTCTATATGGAGGATAAGATGGCACAACACATTGTAGCCCAGTACCACATCTACCTGAAACGGTAGCGAACGCAGGTCCAGAGCCAGCATAAACAGGTCACGCAGTGTGAGGTCGCCAATCTTGAGCCAGGGGAGGAGCGTTTCGGTATAGGGAATAGTATTCGAGGCGGCCCCCCTGCCGAGCGCAAACTCGCCCAGATTCAGCCCCAGGCGGCGAGCCAGATGGAGATCAATCGCCGAAGGGTCTGTTCCCGTATCGAGCAACACCGTCACGGGTGGCCCACCGGAGCCAGATGCCTGGCAACGCAGCACCTGCGGCTCAAACAGGAGCGGCACGGTTGTTGTACCACTGGAAGGAAAAGTGAGACGAGTCGTATCATTGTACATGGTTACATTGTAATACATATAGGGTGAAGTGTGTGACAGATGTTTTTCCGCTCACACGGCGGACGGGGCAAAGGGAGGTCGCGTAGCCCAGGAGTGGGCACGACTGGCAATGGGATTGAACCAGCGGTGCGTCGCCAGGAACAAGAAAAAACCCACAAAAATCATCCTCCTGAACTGGTGGGCGATGACGGACTCGAACCGCCGACCCCCTCGGTGTAAACGAGATGCTCTACCAACTGAGCTAATCGCCCGGATGCTGATTCACATTGAGGATATTTTTGTGGGTTGCTCGTTATAAGCATTGGTGCCGAGGGCGGGACTTGAACCCGCACGGGCGTTACCGCCCACTAGGCCCTC
>CAYFVX010000611.1:0-3631 GCA_964346425.1 uncultured Chloroflexaceae bacterium
GGTTGGGGAGAGGGTGAAAGCGCGGTGGAATACCCGTTACGTTGACGCCTATGGTTTGCAACCCCCAATCCCCCGCTTGTCAAAGCGATAAACCGTTTAGCTTCATGCGCATGGGTTGCGAGGGAACTTGTGTCCCCTCGTGCTCTCCTGGGGCAACTGCGTTGAGGATACTCCACGATATGCTGTGGTGCTACCGCAAAGGTAGTGAAACGTAAATTGTGGAAAACAGATCTCAAAACTGCGATCTGGGGTCTACAGTCTGGGGTCTGCGGTCTGGGGGTCTACAGTCAGCGAGAGAGATAATGCCGCGCCTGACTCACCAGAATATCCCGCGTCATCCCCATCTGCGTGCGCCAGGGGGCAGGGGCCATCTTCTTATGCATGTAGCTATCGAAAGTCAGCGTCTGGACCGCCTTATTTGCGCACATATCCGTAAAAACTTCCATCTGTCGTTCATTGCCATAGCCCCAGACTTCGAGCAAGCGCAAAAAACCATACATCCCACCATACTGCCGCCACCATTGCTGCTCATACGCTCGTAAATTCTGCGCCGTCGGTGCATCAAGATGTTCAGCCAGCACCTGGGCTGCCAGTTCACCGCTCTTCATCGCCCAATAGATGCCCTCACCAGAAGTACGCACTACCAGCCGCGCTGCATCACCTACCAGCAATGCCCGGTCAAAAGCCATATGCTTATACGGAGTCATCGGCAACGCATGTGCCTCACGCATCAACACGTTGCCACCCTCCAGCAATGGACCAAGCCGCTCCTTGAGATTCTGCAAAAAGTGGCGGGCATTCTTGCCATGCTTACGCCCGACACCAACCCCAACGGCAACATGATCCCCCTTCGGAAAAACCCACCCATAGAAATCCGGGCTAATATCGCCTCCCAGGTACATATCGGCCGTCGTTTCCCAACGAGCCATCTGCTCTGGCGGCAACGCGACGCGCTCTTGCAAGCCCACCGAATCAGGCGCGGGCCGCAACCCAAGAAACTTCGCCACGGTTGAATAGGCACCATCTGCCCCAATCACCGCTGCGGCCTGGATGATATGCTCTTTTTTCTGCGCATCCCGATAGACTGCCTCTACGCCATCATGGGTAATATAGAGGCGCAACACATTGCCGGTGATAAGCGTAGCACCTTTTTGTTGCGCACGTTGGCGCAAGAAGCCATCCAGTACCTCACGCCGCACCATCGCCACATAATCATTTTCGGACGGTTGTGTTCCTGCCACTGGAAAAGAGACATCGCGATCGGAGGGAGAAAGAACTCGACAATGCAGTATTTTGCGGTCAATGAGATGGTGCGGTAGGTCAAACTCAGCAAAGGCGGCTGGTGGTACCGCCCCACCACACGGCTTGGGCTTGCAAACCTCACGCTCAATCATCACCGCTTCAACCCCGGCTTCAGCCAGAGTCTCGGCAGCAATGGCACCTGCGACCGCAGCACCAACAACCAGCACACGTTGCGCCATAAATGTCCTGTCCTTTCTTCTGAATTATCCCGCCAGTCCAATGGCAGCAATCAGCATACCCCAGACAGAGAGCATAATAGCCGTGGTGTTGAAGAAGACCGTATGACATTCCGGGTCTTGAATAAAACGTTTAAACGGAAATATCTGCGCAAGCAACAAAAGAAGAACGACCGTTGCAGCAATCGGATTGCCCCACAAATAGAGGAGAAAAATCACCCCAACCTGCGCAAGCACCATTTTGGCAACCACCAGCCAGGCAGCCACCTTCTTGCCATACATCACCGGAATGCTGCGAATGCCCATCTGGGCATCACCAACAACACTCTTAAAATCATTTACCGTCATAATGCCATGCGCACTGATGGAATAGAGCAAGGCAAACGAAGCACTCTCCCAGGTCAATGCACTGAAGGCTGCATGCCCAGCGACCCAGGCCAGACCCTCATAGGAGATAGCAACCAGCGCATTGCCAATCCATCCGTTACGTTTGGCGCGAAAGGGCTTGAGGCTATACGAAAGCGCAAAAATAAGCCCGATACCCACCAGCAAAGCCACTTCACGTCCCAGATAGAGGGCTATCGCTGTCCCCAGTATCGTTAAGACAATCGAGACAATCTGAATGAAGCGGAGGGATATCACCCCTGAAGGAATCAGCCGGCCAGGCTCATTGATAGCGTCTACCTCACGGTCACAATAATCATTGACTACCTGAGAGAGACCGCAAAGTATCGGGCCAGCCATAATGATTCCAAGCATCAAACGACCAAGAGAACCAAAAGACCAGCTTAAAGCACCACTGGCAACCGCACCGCACATGAAAGCCCAGGCCGGCGCGAACCAGGTATGGGGTTTCATCAAAACGATGGTGCGACCGAACATAACCCTCATGCTGCTGCGAGTACCAGATATTGATTGTGCGGCCTCTGGCGTAGAAGATGACGCCGAGGGCCGCACAGCGGGGTGCCCATCTCGGGGCTTATGCACGTTGAAACCTTTCCGTTACACTGCTATTGCAACTGCTCGCCACGCAGGGACGGTGGTAATATAGTAATCGGTTGTCGTGAATCTTGCAAAGTTTCGGTACTAATCACCGACTTGGGAATACTATTCCGTCCATGACAGGTATAGCAGCCGGGTACATTATACCACTCACCATCAATCTCAAGATATTTCACACGACCAACCAGCGCACTTTCGGGCTTGTCTTCTTTTGCAATAGCCCCATAGTCATCCCAATTTTCTGCAAGGTACGTTGTCATCAGCAGCATCCGCTCGGCTTTAAGCCTGGGAGCGATATGCTCACCTTGCAAGGTCGGGACATCACCTTCAAAGGTTGGTGATTCACTGGTAAGCTCATAATTATAGAAATTACGCGCGTTGTGGCAGTAGGTACAGCCAACCCCCAGCGACCATGACATCAAGTTCATCGTCCCCTGAGTGACGTTAACCTGATCCTGCGTGCGTCCACCCTCATACACCAGTGCCAGCGTCCCACGTCCACTCTTATGGTTGCGCGGATCATACGGGAGCCACACTTTATAATTGTAGATATTCCAGAGCGTTGCTTCTTTGAGCGGTATTTGTTCTCGCAATTCGGGTGGCTTTTGCATTGGGTCTCGAATAGGTTGCCCCTCGTCATCAAGCGGCTCATAAATCACGGGAATAGGAGGCGTGCCTTTGATGAACTGGTCACTCACAGCTTCGAGCAATTCCGGCGAACCTCTGCCGTTTCCGAGACCACTATGACAGGTTGCGCATGTCACATAATTGCCACGCCAGTAGGGTAAATTGACGATATATTTCCCATTGAGATCATTCACCAATCTCATCATATCTCGGGCAGCAATTTTTTGCGGATAATCATCTAAATGGAATTGATAATTCCCATCTGCATCGGGTTGTACATTATGGCAATATTGACACCCAACCTTGAGCGCACCAGAGACTTGCTGCTGCATATAAGACCAGATTTGTGCGGTATCCATATCCGTAAGAACCTGGACATTCTGTGGCTCAGGAAACTGCCCAATGTATTGATTCCCTGCCTGGACACCCTCGTTATAAAATTCCTGACTCAGCCAGGGTTCACGTCCATCAGTTGGATCATTGGGAGGAGCCTGGTTGATAAGCTGGAGATTTTTGGCAGAACT
>CAYFVX010000612.1:0-3621 GCA_964346425.1 uncultured Chloroflexaceae bacterium
CGAAATCTCTGCGGCAGACGCCGCACACGATGTATCATGGCTTTCGCAAAGTCTTATGTCATACGACATAAGACTTTGCGAAAGCCATGTCAACCCTTATGTTGCATCACTCCACGTGGTGTGCTATCATTCAGTGGTACATCGTAGCCTGGTTAGAAGAGGTGAAGGATAAACACTCATGCTGGTCTGTCTTAACCAGCGAACCGGCGAAGGGTGTGGTGCGCTGAATGATACCCATGCGCAGCAATGTCATGAGTGCGGCATGCCTTTGCGATTCGCCCTGCAACTCCACAACACGGTAGTGCAGGACCGTTACCGCATTATACGTGGAATAGGATCAGGTCGTTTTGGTGCAGTTTATCAAGCCGAAGACCTGCGCTCTGCGGGTAATCCGCTGGTTGCGCTCAAAGAAAGTTTTGACCCCGCGAACATTCGTATCTTCCGACGCGAATTTCATACCCTGCAATATCTCGAACATCCCAATCTTCCCCGCTACTATGAAATGTTTGAAACGGAAGACAGTGGCTATCTGGTCATGGAATACGTGCCCGGTCAGAGCCTGCTGGACATCCTCAACCGACGTTCCGAACCGCTCCCCGAATCGCTGGTGAAAAGCTATATGTGGCAGGTATGCGATGTCTTGCTCTATCTGCACAATCAAGACCCGCCTATTTTCCACCGCGACATCAAGCCCTCCAACATCCGTCTGACACCAGAAGGATTGATCAAACTGGTTGACTTTGGCATTGCCAAGCGTGGTATGCCTAATGACCTCACCACCGTCAGCGGCTTCTCACCGGGCTATGCCGCTCCGGAACAGCTCGTATCTGGTGGCGGCACCGGCCCCCGCACCGACATCTATGGCCTGGGAGCCATGCTCTACCATCTACTGACTGGTAAAGTCCCGCCTTCGGCAATTGAACGTATTACCGCATTGCCAGACACCCTGCTGCCCCCGCGCAGCATCAACCCACATGTATCGCTCTCGATCTCCTACGTAGTCGTCTCGGCCATGTCGCTGAACGAAACAGGTCGCTATACCGACATTGCCTCGTTCAGAAAGGTGCTGTTTGGCGAAGAAGCCCCGATGGTCTCCGTCGAGCCAGAAAACGCAAACCGCGTCGTTGAAGTTGATCACCAGGAGGAGATAGGCTCCTACAATATCGCCTGGTCACCGGATGGCAATCTGCTGGCTGGTGCCTACTATACCGGCAATTGCGTACTCTGGGATATCCGCAGCGGTGATATTCAGCGCATTGATACCAACGGCAAATATGTCTGGGGACTGGCCTTTTCCCCACATGGCAACATGCTGGCTGCCGCCTCCGAAGGGTTTAAGGTGCAATTGTGGCAGGTGGATGATGGCACATTGCTCCAGACGTTCAATGGGCATACCCAGGAAGTCTGGCGGGTTGCCTTCTCGCCCGGTGGCTTGCAACTGGCATCCGCATCCTGGGACACCACCATCAAGCTCTGGTGTCTGGAAAAACAGCAACTTCTTCATACCTTTCAGGGCCATGAGAGCGGCGTTGTAGATATTGCATTTGGCCCCTTTGGAAAACGTATCGCCAGTTCATCCCGTGACGGCACAGTACGCCTGTGGGATGTTGACGAGAAAATCTTGAGAAACACCTTGCATGGACATGAAGGCACCGTCTATAGTGTCGCCTATTCTCCTGATGCTCAAATCATCGCCTCGGTCTCGCACGACGCAACGATTAAATTATGGCAGGCCGAAGATGGTGAACTTCTGCGCACGCTTGAAGGGCACGATGGCCCCGTCATAGATGTCGCGTTTTCGCCAGACGGCAAAATACTGGCGACCTCTTCAAAAGATAAAACAGTCAAATTGTGGAACGTCAAAGATGGCACGCTCCTGCACACTCTGCATGGACATACGGATACGGTATCAAGTGTCGCTTTTTCCCCGGATGGACAAAAAATTGCGTCCGCCGCGCAGGACTATACCGTGCGGCTCTGGGGGGTATGGTAGGTCATGGCATCTATTCCTTTTGGTGACCTGAAACGGCAATACAAAACCATCCAGCCAGAGATTGACGCGGCGGTCAGTCGTGTGCTGGCGAGTGGGTGGTATATCCTGGGCAACGAGGGAGCACAGTTTGAGCAAGAATTTGCTACCTACTGCGGTACAAACCACGCGGTCGGCGTAGCAAACGGCACAGATGCACTCGCCCTGGCACTGGCGGCTCTGGATATTGGCCCTGGCGATGACGTCATCACCGTGGCAAATGCCGGTATCTACCAGATAACCGCCATTCTGCAATGTGGTGCCCGCCCGGTGTTTGTTGATATAGACCCTGAGAGCTACACGCTTGACCCGCTTGCCGTTGAAGCCGCACTCACCCCGGCAACCCGCGTGCTGATGCCGGTTCATCTCTATGGGCAAATGACCGACATGCCCGCACTCATGGCTCTCGCACAACGCTACCACCTGGCCGTTATTGAAGATGCAGCGCAGGCGCATGGCGCATGGCTGCAAGATGCAACCAGCGGCGCACGCAAACGCGCCGGCACCTGGGGAACCTGTGGCTGCTTCAGCTTCTATCCCTCGAAAAACCTCGGTGCATTGGGGGACGGGGGGGCAGTGGTAACCGACGATGCCCAACTCGCCGAACGGTTCCGCCGCCTGCGGCAATATGGCTGGCAACGCAAATATATCACCAGCGAAGCCGGTGGGCGCAACTCGCGGCTGGATGAGCTACAGGCCGCGGTACTGCGCGTCAAGTTATCCTATCTGGACCAGTGGAATGCAGCCCGCCGCGAACGAGCCGCCTGGTACAGCGAACTGCTGCACACCACTCCCTTGCGACTGCCTGCGGATACGCCCGGCCATGTCTATCATCTCTACGTAGTCGAGCACGAACAACGCGATGCGCTACGCCAGTCGCTCACAGAGGCCGGCATCGGGAGCGATATTCACTACCCCCTGCCCACCCATCTGCAAACCGCCTATGCATCCACAGGCATGTATCCCGCCAACGAGGGAACACTACCGCACACCGAGCAGCAGGCGCAGCGTATCCTCTCCCTGCCGCTCTACCCGGAACTCTCCCGTGCCGAAGTCGAGCAGATAGCCGCCTGCATTCAATCATACCAGTGACGAGTGATAAGTGATGCGTGATGCGTGTGGCGTGTGGCGAAGCCGCCAGAGAATAATTTGTCGTGTTTTTTTCGGCTTCGCCGAAAAAACACGACAAAAAAACACCTTTACGGTCGTACACCCCATTGTGCGTAACCGTAAAGGTCAAGAGTGAGGAAGAAGAAGCACTACCTAAAACTACACCTTATTGTGTAGTCAAGCCATCACAAGAAGAAAGGTTTCAGTAAGCCATGAAATCGTTGTTATGCATCGGTTCGACATTGCCCCAGACCCAGCGACCATCATCTTCAAGCGCACCGTTGTTACGCTGGCACTGGTGATCAATCTCGGCCTTGCACCAGTCCTGCGCATCTTTCACGCTTTTGAATGTGCGACCAGCCCAGATGCGCCAGAGAGCAGCGTCAGCCACCTCCACAAACGCAGTCCACTGCTCAGCATTATTGCCAGCATTCACCACTGCCCGCCAGCCATTCTCGGTCGTTTCCCATTCTGGATTATGC
>CAYFVX010000613.1:0-3620 GCA_964346425.1 uncultured Chloroflexaceae bacterium
TTTTTGTTTTAAAAAAAAAAGGTTTTGTTTACCGGGTTTCCCCCCGTTTTGTTGCCCCACACCCCCCCCCCCCCCCCCCCCCCCCCCCCGCCGTATCACCATCCGCGCCACATACGCTGCATCCAGCCCCGTGGAAGCCTGGATACGCAGCATATCGTCCTCGTGCAGCCGATAAACCGCTACCGCACTGGCTTCAAGCAACCGCCGCGCCTGCTCCGCAATGAGTGCCAGCATCTCATCCAACCCCAGATTGGAATTGAGCGCGGTCAACACCTCGCGCAACCCCTCGGCAATCTGGCGCCGCCGCTCTGCCTCCTGACGCCGCTCCTGTTCCGCACGATACAGACGGGCATTTTCCAGCGCAATCACCGCTCCTGGTGCCAGCATGGTCAGGATATGCTCATCGTGGCTGGCAAAGCTGCCCGCATGCCGGTTGCCTACCGAGATTACCCCAATGGGTTCACCTTCCGACAACAGCGGCACACCGAGCAACGACCGCAACCCGGCCCGCTGCATCGCATTCTGGTACACACGCGGATCGTGCTGGCTATCCTGGATATGCACCACCTGCTTTGACAGCATCGCCAGCCCCGTCGCGGAACCGTGCAACGGCATGCAATAGCCCACATGCATCTCGGAACCATACGTCCCCGACAACACCGAGACACACAACGCGTCCCCCTGGCGCAGAAACACCGTCCCAAAGCTGGCACCTGTCAACCGGCAGGCGGCATCCGCAATCGTTTGCAGCACGACATCCGGGTCAAGCCGCCGGGTGAGGGCTTGCTGCACCGTGAGCAACGCTTCGGTCTCTTCGGCGTGCCGCCTCGTCGTATGGTAGAGCCGCGCATGCTCCATCGCAACTCCCGCCTGTTGCGCAAAGGCCAGCACCAACTGGGCATGCTCCGCCGTATACCTCTCCGAAGTCTCATGGTCAAGCGTGAGCATCCCCACCACTCGCTCTTTATACAACAAAGGCACCCCCATCCAGGAACGTATCGAGGCAAACGTCGTATACAACGCCTCCCCGGCCGTCGCCTGAAACATCTGCGCCAGGGGGGTATCGCCACGCACATCCGCAATAATCAGCGGTTCGCCACGCACAATAACTTCACGGTTGGCACCGGCGTTGGAGAGCGACAGGTGGAAATCGTCCAGATTGGTAATAGGCCCACGATGCGCAAGCAATCGAAGCTGGTCACCTTCCAATGCAAAGATGGAAGCACCAGTGTATGCCACCACCTCACGCACCCGATCCAGAATGATGCCCAGCAATTGCTGCATATCCAGGGTAGAGGTCATCTGCTGTGAGATATTGAGCAAGGTGGTAAGCTGGCGCGTGCGCTCATGCACACGCTGTTCAAGCTGCTGCTGCGCTATCACCCGCTCGCTCATATCTGTGATGAACCCTTCCAGTGTCGGTGGCTCATCGGCGGCACGGACAATCTGGCGACCCTGCTCCCAGACCCATTTTTCCTGACCACTGGCAGTCGTTATCCGATAGGTTATCTCAAAGGATTGCTGTACCTGTAGCGCAGCATGCACCACCTGCTGCACCCGTTCGCGGTCATCCGGGTGAATGAGTCGCCCATAGGAAAACTGACGATTGCCAAGCAAGGCAGACGGCGGATAACCCGTCAGGGTAGTACAGCCGGCACTGATAAATTCCATAGTCCACTCGGGGTCAATGCGACAGCGATACGCCATACCGGGCAAATTGTGCATCAGTTCGGCGAGCATACGCTGGCTCTCGTGCAGCGCGGCTTCGGCACGTTTACGCTCGGCACGTTCCTGCTCAAGCTGGTGTTGAAGTTGGGCAACCCGATCAGCATCCTTCATATGGTCACATGCGACTAAAGGGCTGGCTCATAACACGTGCGGCAACGTGCCTCATACAACTCACGCCCGCCCACCACAATCGTTGGCGCGTCCGCGGGGGCTGGCTGCCCGTTGATGAGCCGCTGTGTGCGGGTGGCATACGCCCCACATCGCGCACAGATGGCATAGAGCTTGTCTACCTGCTCGGCAATAGCCATCAACATAGCCATTGCCTGGAAAGGCTCGGCGCGATAGTTCTGGTCAAGGCCAGCCACCAGCACCCGCAACCCGCGGTTTGCCAGACTTTGACACTCTGCCAGGATCTGCTCTGGACTATCTTCAAGAAAATGGATTTCATCCAACGCCACTACCTGCACATCATCTGCACCTGCTACCGCCTCACTAATCGAGCGAATGGGTTGTGCTTCGATCTGGCTCCCGATATGGCTGGTGACGTGCCGTGTGCTATAGCGTGTATCCAGCCGCGGCGTGAAAATGCGGAAGGTTTGCCGCGCCAGATTGACATGGCGAATGCGACGGATAAGCTCTTCGGTCTTTCCACTAAACATACACCCGCAGATGATTTCGATACGCCCACTGGTTGGGGGCAAGAAAGGTTTGAGATGCCTGGAACTCAGGGCCAATGGTTTTGCTCCTTCAGATTATGCAATGCAAAGCTATCAAACTCACGAATAAGCGTCGCGGGTATGCGCCCGCTCATATGCGTCCCCTCTGCTTCGTAATGCTGCTCTTCGACCTTGCCGCGCCGATGCCAGAGCGAGACCAGATCATTGCGATGATAGGGGATCAGCGCATCAAGTTCCAGCATGCCAAGCGCAAGCGTTTCCTCAATCCGCTTGCCCAGCACATCCAGTTGCCAGCGGCGAGCAGCCGAGATAGCGACATAGTTGCGCGGCAAGCCCATGTCGGCCACAAACTGCTCAATATTGTGCAGATCTATGCCTGGTTTGCGGTCTATCTTGTTGAAGACCACCAGCGTGGGCTTATCTACCACGCCAAGCTCTTCCAGTGTAATATCCACGGTTTGCTCTTGCTGGTGCGCATTGGAATGGGTTGAATCGATAACATGCAGCAAGATATCCGCCTCGCTAATCTCCTCCAGCGTGGCGCGAAAGGCAGCAACCAGTTGCGTCGGCAGTTTCTGGATAAACCCGACGGTATCGGTAAGCAACACGGTTTGTCCGCCAGGAAGCAATACCTGGCGCGTCGTCGGGTCCAGCGTTGCAAAAAGCTGGTCCTCCACGAGCACCTGCGAATCAGTCAGCGCATTCATCAACGTTGACTTGCCGGCGTTGGTATAGCCCACCAGCGCAACGACGGGCACCCCATATTGCCGCCGCTGTTTGCGATAGAGTTCGCGATGGCGGTGAACATCCGCCAGTTGCTTCTTGAGCCAGGTAATGCGGCGATTGATAACACGGCGGTCTACTTCCAACTGCGTTTCACCTGGCCCACGCAAACCCACTGCACCACCCGACGAAGTCCCCCCCTGGCCGGCCTGTCTTTCGAGGTGAGTCCATTGCCGGCGGAGACGGGGGAGCAGATATTCATACTGCGCCAGTTCAACCTGGATACGCCCTTCGTGCGTGCGAGCATGTTGCGCAAAGATATCCAGAATCAAGGCCGTGCGGTCCAGCACACCAAGATCAAGCTCCTGCTCAAGATTACGCGTCTGCCCTGGCGTCAACTCATCATCAAAGACCACGATATCCACCTGCAACTGCGCACACTGGTCTATCAATTCGCGAACTTTGCCAGGGCCAGATCGGAAGAGCACACGT
>CAYFVX010000614.1:0-3616 GCA_964346425.1 uncultured Chloroflexaceae bacterium
TGCTGCCCGGTGGAAGCATCTCCTGGCGGGAGATCCAGCGGCTCCAAGCCGCTGCGACGGTATCTCTCGACCGCTTTGCAAAGCGGTTGATGAAAAAGTCTCCACATGTGAGGTTTGCAACCCCCAATCCCCCGCTTTGCAAAGCGGCAAACTGCTGAACTTCTATATTTTCGCGCAAATACATACCCGCTTGCTCTTTTGTGGCATACCGCAAACCTCACTCCAAAGCTACCGTCGTTATGCACGGGCTTCGATGATTGTTGGGAGATCTGTGCGTATCACATTGGTGATGTGCATGTTTGCCTGTGCCAACAGAGCACGAAATTCATCCAATGTACGACACTTGCCCTGCCCCGTTTCGATAAGTTCGAGCATATCAACCATGTAGCCAAACTTGCCTTCGCCGAGCAAGGCTTCGATAATCAGCACCTTACTCGTTGGTTTCATCGCTTTGCGGATATGCTGCAAAACCGTGACCACATCTTCATCTCCATGGTCCATCAGGACCGAAGAGACCATATAAATATCGCCGTCTGCAGGTACAGATTCAAAGAAATTTCCGCCAATCGTTTCGCAACGGTGGCTTAAATGTTCTTTGTCAATAAATGATTGCGAGACTTCGACCATGGCGGGTTGGTCAAAATTGATACCTTGTGCCTGCGGGTTTTTTTGTAGCGCCATGCACAGGAGGCTTGCCATACCACCACCAACATCTATAATGGTCATCGGCTCGTTGCCAAAGTCATAGGAGTCTATTGCAGCCTGATGCTGAATAAGTGACCATGCCCGGACTCCATTGTTGAAGGTTTCAAAAATGTCTTCGCGTCCAGGTTGCTGCATAAACTCGTAAATGCCGGTCGTTTGCGGATCTACGATTTCATACCCGGTCTTTCCGGTGCTGAGGGTTTCAACCATTTTGCCAGAAACTTCCCAGTGCCACGGGTCAAAAACGTAACGCAGAAAACTATAGACGGACTCTGGCGCATCTTTGCGCAGGAGATTGCTCCACTCATTCAATGAATACACGCCATGTTCTTCTTCAATAAGACCAACACCGGCCATGGAACGGAGCACGCGATGCAACGTCTCAGGATGCGCCCCGGTTTTTACAGCCAGTTCTGCACTCGTTTGCGGCTGCTCATACAAATAATCTGGAATTCCAAATCTTGTCGCTGCGTAGATGGCTTGCAAAAGATATACCTGATGGGTCAGATACATCATCCCTGTTCGTGGTGATTGAACATCCCAATACATACAAAAAATCCTCCTTTGTCGCCTTGTACAACCTAAGATACCGGGATTTCACGCAAATACGCGACACTACCCCACCATGCCTTTCCGATGCGGTGTACCGCACACTTTCTGGAGAGTTTGCGGGGCTGAAGCCCTGCAAAAGAGCAAGCGGGTACGTATTTGCGCGAAATCTTGGAAGATAAAATCCTCAGATTTCGCTTACGGCACGCTGCACCAGGCGGCGAGCAACCGTCTGGATACCAGTGTGTTCAAAGTAGTTGGTTGCCATATCGAGAAATGCGCCCAGATAGTCCAGTTTGTCGTCTGATATCTCGATGAAGTTGCGCAGACTGGCGGTGACCTGCTCGCGGTTGAGGTTGTGGCTGTTGATAAATGATTTCATCCAGCCATGCACCGATGCCATGCTGTGTTGCATAAATCCTAACTGCTCCGAGGTGCTTTCGCCTGGTATGAGGTCGCGGATGTGCTGGAAGGTCTGGTTTTCTTCCAGTTGTGAGGCATCGAGTTTTTCAAGCGAAGAGAGGACCGTGTCGAGAAATTCAGTGCCAAGCGGTATCATGCCATCAAAACAGATGAGGGCAGCCATACGCATTATGGACTCGTTGCTGTAGTCGGCCAGCGAACGGGCAAAATCAACCACACTGTCGCCGGGCAAGCCATTGGTATAGCAAAACGCTACCGATTCGCCCACAACTTTGACACTGAAGTCTATCAGTTGCGTCTGGTCTGCTTTGGGGGTGAGCCATGAGAGGAAAGAGAGCAGATTTACTTTGGTGCCAACTTTGTCTGCCATTGCTGCGGCTCCCAGGGCTTTGTCGGCTGTGTCAATGGTCTGGTAGATCCAGATTGCCCGTTGATACCCCTGTGAACGGTCGTTGTAAAGCTGAATGGCGCGTTCGCCTATTTTTTGGATCCATTCCTGGTCTGTCTCGCCGGTGACGACGCGGATTGTTTCTTCAAAGCCCACAATGTTTTGCCATTCACCGGGAACCACAAAATCAAGGGCGCGTAATGCCTGCACGGTCACACTGCTGTTTGGGAGGTTGTCAACCAGTTCGTAGATGGTTTCTTTACTCATAGGTAGCTCCTGTCTTATGGGCCTTGATCATTGAAGACCAGCCAGCCCGTTGAGATCAAAGTTTTGTAACCAGTCTTCCCGATCAAACTTGCTAAATGAATCATCGGTGGATCGTACCTGCACCTGAAACCGGTTGGCAACCAGAAGACCGGTGCCCTGGCTGCCAATGTCAACCACGGGATATCCTGCAAGTGTTTCGGTGCTCTGCTGATATTTGGTTGCGGCATCGGGGTTGTTGACCGTATCAAAGATGGAAAGCAAGGCAACTCCTTTGCCGTCTTTGCTCAAACGCGCCTCAGCAAAGCCGGTTTTTTCCTGCGTATACACGATGTCGTAAGTATCCTGGGTGGTGGGGAAAAAGGGATTGAAACTGCTGCCAGGAAGTGATTGTTCCGAAGTGGCCGGTTGATTGGTTGCACTTTCTTGCTGTGCTTTTTGCCAGCGGGTTGGTTGCTCCTCTTTTGCACAGGCTGTGAAAAACAGCCCTGCGAAGAGGATAAACAGGGCCAGCATTGTGCTATGGGGCCAAAACCGTTTCATAGCTCTCCTTTCTTGCTCTCTCTGGGTTGTCTATTGGTTGTTTTCCTGGCGTCGTAGCCGCCAGGAAAACAACCAACAACTTGCTCCTTCACCGCTGCACGAGCGGGAGATACACTGTTTTTGGCGGTTCAGCTTCTCCCATCAGGATATAGTCGGTAAAATGGTTGGCAACAATGTGCAGACGATTCTCGTCGGGAAAGCGTCCGCACGTTGCGCATGGCAACATTTCCACCCATGCATCGTCCTGCCAGTAGGCGATGTTGAGCGTCGTTTCATCGCCAATCTGTGCGTTCTCCAACTCTGCATTGCTATATGATACCTCCATGGTATACGAAAGGGCAAATGTTTCTACCAGTTCGCCGCTACTGGTTCGGGCGTGGAGCATAAAATCGCGCAGTTTGCGCATGTTTTCTGGCAGGGGTTGCTGTTTTTGCGGGGTAATAGGGCTGGTGTAAGTAATGGTCACGGGTTCGGTGACGGCACTGATGGGAAAGGTGATGCTGAATATATCACGGGTTCCCGCATCGTCCTGGATGGTGAGCGAGCGTTCCTCGTCCGGTATTATTTCCCGTGTGTTGCTGACCGGCGTGGGTGATGGCGTGGGCGTGGGTGTGGCTGTGGGCGTTGCGGTGGGGCTTGCGGTGGCTGTGGGGGTGGGAGTGGCTTTGTTGAGTGCTTCAATGTCGAGATAGTTCAGCATGGTGTATTCGTCAAAAATGCCCATATCCATCGTGAGGGTGTTGT
>CAYFVX010000615.1:0-3611 GCA_964346425.1 uncultured Chloroflexaceae bacterium
GCTCCCCTGGTTCAACTCCGTTGAGGATACTCCACGGTATTCTGTGGTGCTACCAAATGTGAAACAAAACCCCAGAATATGTACTACAATATGTAGCAATAGTCTGTTTATACCTGAAGGGTCAGGAGGTGCGTTATGGGACTGCTCCACGAACGAATAATCACACAAGATGGCGAACAAGAAATGGTTGAAACCATGCAGGCTGATATTGACAACTGGCAAACCATATCGCTTGCGCTCCAGCGCGAACGACACCACGTGGCCGAACTCTCTGCGCAAATTCAGACATTGCAGCAACGCATTGAAGAACTAGAAGAGGTAGTGGGAGAGTATCAGCAACGTGATGCCTTACACGAAGATGTTATCAACCAATCTACGCTTGGCTTTTTTGTGAAGCGAATAGATGGTCTCTACTTGCTGGTCAATGACAAGACGGCGTCTTTTTTGCGCCATAGCCCCGAACAACTGATTGGTCACTATGACTACGAGCTTTTCCCCCACCGAACGATTGAACGCTGGCGCAGAAATGACCAGGAGGTCATCCAGGAAGGCAAAACCGTCCAGTTTGAAACGGTGATGCACCATGAAGAAGGCTTGCGCACCTATCTGACGACGCGCTTCCCTATCCATGCGCCGGATGGTTCCGTATACGCCATGGGTGGCATCTCGATAGATATTACCGAACGCAACAAAACCGAAGCTGCCCGTGCGGTCTGGGAATTACAAATCAATGATGCGCGGCAACAGGCTTTGCAAGAGCTTGCTACTCCGCTGCTCCCATTAAGCAAAGAGGTGCTCTTGATGCCGCTTATCGGTGATATAGACACGGTACGAGCGCAGCAGATTGAAGAAGTGTTGCTCAAAGGAGTAGCGGACCATCATGCTGCTATAGCTATTATAGACATCACCGGCATGAAAGATGTGGATGGCAAAGTGCTTACCAGGCTGCTGCAGATGGCAAAAGCGGTGAAATTGCTGGGCACAGAAGTCATCATCACGGGCATCCAGCCAACGATTGCCAGAACCATAGCAAAGCTCAACCTGTCTATGCAGGGCATCATGACGTTTGCCACCCTGCAGCGTGGTATCGGGCATGCTATTCAACGCACCGGCAACGGGTGATGGGAGTGGGGAGTGGGGAGTGATGATTTCTACCACAGATGACCACCGAAGAAATACAGAATGATGGCATCCAAGAGCATCTTTTGCCCGGTCTCCGTGTCTCCGTGGTGACAGTCAACCATGCCCATTATTACGACTGGTCTATATCTCTGGCCTCCTGCACCAGGTGCAGAATATGCTCATAGGCAAAATCATCGGCCCAGGTGCTCAACTGCTCCGCAACACGCGCATTAGATTTTCGTATCTCTGCGAGCAATGCTGCAATTTGCTCGGTATCACCCAGTATCGTTGCGTATTCCAGCCCAGCCAGCGTATCTTCCGAAAGACCCACCAGATCCGATGCTCCTGGTGCAGGGTTATCTCGGTGGCAGCAGATTGCTCGGTGGCAAGCAAATGCTGCCACTTCTGCCAGTGCGGAAGAACCGCATTCGCCGGTTTGCCAATGATATCTTCCGCATCAGCAAGGCCAAGCATATGGCGTGATGCCGGATTGAGGTCGAGCAACCGTAGCTGACTATCCATCACAATCAAACTATCCTGCATGCGCTGCACCAGCACATGATGGGCAACCGGCACCAGATCAAACCCGCGATAGCGAAACAACACCAGCGCGAGCAGTGCCATATTCAAAACTTCTGCAAAAGGCGTCAACGCCAGCCCCGGCACAACTTGTGCAACATACAGCATATCGGTCATAGCTACCAGCATCAAACCGAACAAGAGAATGAGTAACCGCACGCGGTAGAAAAAAGAGGTAGCGATAACTGCCTGATACAACAACACGCCACCGGTCAGCACAATCACCACATACAGATAGAGCGCAACGACCTGATGCACCGGCCCAAACGCATAGGTAGGAATCATCCAGCCACCCTGTTGCTGAAAATGGGCATCTTGCCACACCAGAGCATGCCAGGGATTGCTCCAATTGAGCAACAGGCTTATCACGGGAAGTGCAAACAATAGCAGCAGCAGTCGAGGTCGTAGCCAGGAGGAACGGCCAGTATATTCCAGCACAAAAATGAGCATGGAGGGTGCGAGAAAGATAACAAACGAAAATCTGAGCATGTTGCAGGCAGTCTTGACTGCGGGGTCAAAGGTGACCAGTTCCAGTGCCCGAAAGAATAACCAGCCTATTCCAACAGGACTTACATGGTATCAACCAGCAAGTTTTGCGCCACCTGCTCGCAAAAATCGGCTACCAGGCGGATGTCGTAGCGACTGGATCGGAAGTTCTGGCTGCCTGTCACCACCGCAGCTACGATGTCATCTTGATGGACGTGCAGATGCCAGAAATGGATGGACTGGCAGCAACCCGACACCTGCGCAAAACCTTGCCGAAAACCCGACAACCCTGGATTATTGCGCTGACAGCCTATGCCCTGGAGGGTGACCGCGAGATGTGTTTGCAAGCTGGCATGAACGACTACCTCAGCAAACCGGTGAAAGAGGAAGAACTGGCCCGCAAACTCTGGAGCGTGACGCACCAGGCTCTTCCGCACAATGATAAACAACCCCCAACATACAACAACAACCAGCATGTTCAACCGACACAACCCGGACCACCAACCAGTCATACCTCCACATCGTTTGCCATAGACGAAGCAACCTATCAGCAATTTGCAGCCACTATGGGAGGTATCGAGTCGGGTCTGCTCGAAGAGTTGGTCGGCATCTTTCGCAAAGAAATGCCCAACAAGCTGTGCCTCATTCGGCATGCCATAGCAGAAAAAGACGCCGCTACTATCCACTACACTGCCCACGCGCTCAAATCAAGCAGCCTGCAACTGGGGGCATTGCAGTTGTATCACCTTTTCTCCGAACTGGACATCCTCTGATAAAGAACTACAAGTAGAGCAAAAACGACCTTGCCATCAGAAGTGTCTATTCACATTCGCCGGAAAGGAGAAAAGAGCCGTGCAACTTTGCATCTTTGTATCTCTGTGTCTCTGCGTCTCTGCGCCTCTGCGTTTTTAACTATTTATACCAGGTTCGGATGAAGAATTAAAAAAAAACTGCCCGAATCTTTGCCCGGATGTCCGGACTTTGCGCCCTTTGCGTCTTTGCGGTTCGTTGAACTCATTACCCGAATGAGGTATTACCCGTCACTGGTATCACTCATCACCCGTCACTGGTATGATACACCACCTGCCACACCCGCAGCGTCGCATCATCCGAAGCAGAAGCAATCATCTCCCCATCCGGCGACCAGGCCACCGCATAGACATAGCCATTATGCGCGTTGAGCGTATGCAGGTGGTGCTCATCCAGCGCATCCCACACCTGGATAGTCGTATCATCCGAGGCAGAAGCAAGATGTGTCCCGTCCGGCGACCAGGCCACACTCCGCACGCGGTGCTGGTGTGCTTGCAGAATGTGCCGCGGCTCATCATCTTCGACATGCACATGCCACACGCGAACCGTCCCATCATGCGATGCCGATGCCAGATGCTCGCCATCTGATGTCCATGCTACACTATTGACATGGT
>CAYFVX010000616.1:0-3610 GCA_964346425.1 uncultured Chloroflexaceae bacterium
GGAACCAATGTGAGTCCCATTCAGGTTCAAGAACTTATGTACCGAGGTCTATTGCAGAAAGACGAGACGTTGCTCGCTCTTTTTGATGGTATCCTCTTTGATGAAAATGGGAAGCATGTTGGCGGGTTGTCGGTAAGTGATTATGTGGCTTTGACCGACGAACGTGTGATAACCTGGGCGCGTGGTCTTTTTAGTGATATTGTAGACGGCTTTCAATGGAAAGACGTGGATATCATAGAGGCACGAACCTGGGATCCGTTGCATGGTTCGGTCAGTCTGGCTTTTCGCATTGCCCCCGCTGTGTCTGTTCGTCAGCCACGGGTGGCAGTCAAGGGGCGTGGTACGGCAGTCAAAACTGAGGAACCTGAGCGGGTTGTGGTCAATAAACTTGACTTTGTGCCTGCTGCAGATATTCCTATGATGGAAGAGATGATTGCGTGGACGGGGGATCAGGTGGTTTCTGGGTTGACGGGCGAACCGTTGCACAAGGCTTTTGCAGAGATGTTTACCCATCCATTGAGCGATGGAGGGCAAGTTCCGCAGCCAATGCTTCCGTCTGAAAGTTCATCCTCTTCTGAGGCTCGTGCTGCTGAGGATCGTGCTGCTGAGCCGCGAGAACCCCGAAAACGCTGGTGGTCTTTTGGAAAGAAAGAGCAGGATGAGGTTCCACAAGAGTTTGCGGATGATCCTGAGCGATTGGTTGCGGCGTATGAGTTGCAACAGAGTAACCAGTCGTATGTCCCGCCTTCTTATTCCAATTTTCCAACTGCTTCGGGAAATACCGGTCCTTTTTCTCGCAGTACGAAGACGGTTACTTCAGTTATTGATCGGGTCGGGTTCTATGATTTTAGCCGCGGTTTGCGGATGCTGATTGAGGCTCCAAAGCAGGTGAGTGATCCGCTCAATCAACTTATAACTGGTGCTTCTGAGGCTGTTGAGAGTTTGCAGGATTCTGAGTTTGGCAAGAAAGCATCTGCTGGTTTGCAACTTGCGATGAATGGTAATCAGCAACCTGCATCATTGCTCAAAATGGTTGCCCCGGTGGTTCAAGCTGTGCTTGGCGGCGGGGATGCAGATGATGAGAAGATGAATGGGTCAGGGTCATCGGGAGGTTCTGGTTCTTCTGGACGTCGGAAAGGTAAAAACCGAAAATCTTCTCGACGACGTATTCAAGTTACTGCTGCAAATTCTCGCCGGCAACAGGGGCGTTCACCTGTTGCTGCTGCTTCTGCGCCGGCTGCTGCGCCTGTTCGCGTCAATGCTTATGATGAAACGTTTTCGGAGAGTGACGCTGAGTTGGGTGAGCAGGAGGTGTCCTCTGCCAATGGGCCGGCTCCCCGAACCAGGGTGAAAATGCGTCGGCAGGTGGCTATTCGGAAGGTAGAGTCGGATTCGGATGCGTCTTCCAACGGGGCTTTTCAGCAAAGAGGTCTGGATGCTGATGAGTACGATGGGGGTGGTAACGGGTCTGATGATTCTTTTGAATAAGAGATACCTTCTGGCTTATTGAATAGCACCCGTGCAGGGTTTTTTCATTATTTCCTCCCTATGGCTCGTGAAGAAGAGACGCGTTGATGAATTCTGGTTGTGAGGAGAAGGGGATTGTCTGGCGTTTCTCTCTGCTGAAAGATTGATGTAAAAAAACATGGCACGAGTTATTATCTATTCAGGCAAAGGTGGTACGGGCAAAACAACCATCTCCGCAGCGACCGCTGCATTGTTGGCACAACGTGGGAATCGGGTGCTGGTGCTTTCGAGCGACCCGGCTCATTCTCTTGCAGATGTTCTTGGTGTGCCTTTAAGCCGCGAGCATCCCACTGAAGTTGGTCCTCAGTTTTATGGGTTGGAAGTGGATACGGTGCATGAGTGGCGTCGTAATCTTGGAGGCTTTCAACAGTTTGTTGCCAGTTCCTATAGTAATCGAGGGGTTGAACGTTCCACTGCGACCGAGTTGGCGAATCAGCCTGGTTTGGATGAAATTCTTGCGCTCCAGCGTGTTTTGTTGGAGGCGCAAAGCGGTGAGTGGGATGCGATAGTGTTGGATACGGCTCCAACTGGGAATACGTTGCGTTTGCTGGCGTACCCGGAGCTTATTATTGGTGGGAATCTTGGGAAAACGTTTTTCCGTGCCTACCGCAGTATTTCCAATATGGCTCGTCCGTTGCTTTCACGCTCCATTGGTCGTGATTTGCCCGATGATCGGTTCTTTGAGGAGGTGCGAAATCTCCTGGATCAGATGGAGCAGTTATCCACCTTTTTACTTGATCCCCAGGTCTCAATACGGCTGGTGCTCAATCCTGAGAAACTTCCTATTCTGGAAACACGACGGGCCTACACGTTTCTCAATCTGTATGGGTTGCTGCTTGATGCGGTCGTGATTAATAAGATTTTACCGCGTCAGGCGGAGCTTGGGGCGTATTTTGATTATTGGGTCAATCTCCAACAGAAATATATCGCTGAAATTGAATCGAGTTTTTCCCCGACCCCGTTGTTTAAGACGACGTTGCAAGAGAGCGAACCTATTGGGATGAAACGCTTGCTGGCGGTCGGGGTGGTTACGTTTGGTGATAATGATCCGGGGCAGGTGCTTTATGATGAGCGTCCAATCTGGTTGGAACAGTGGAATGGTGATGATGAACCCGGCTGGTATGAGTTGTGTTTGCGTCTTCCTTTTGTGACAGGCGATTCGATGACGGTGAAGCGAGAGGGGACGGATGTTTTTGTGATGCTTAGCGATGAGCCGTTGCAACGAAGTATTGCGCTTCCGCGTATTCTCTATAATTGTGCATTGAAATCGCATCGTTATGAAGATGGTATCCTGCGCCTGGAGTTTTGTGAGAGTACGTCCGAGTATTTTGAAGAAGCTGCCGACAATATGCAGGTGGAAGCAGCATAAGTTGAAAGTTGCAGAACGAAGAGTAACATTATGCGGATTTTGATTGTCTCTGGTCAGAGTAGTACCCTTCAGAACGCGACAGCTCTGGCAACCGCCTGTCATGCGGCATCTACTGGTCTCAGGGTGCTGGTGGTCGGGTCCGGTCCTTCTGGATTGATGGGGGAGCTGTTGGGGGAAACGTTGAAGTCGCACCCGACCGAGGTCGTGGAGAATCTGGCGGTGATGGAACTGGTATCGCTAGATGAGTTTGATCGCCAATGGAAGTGGTTGTGTGATCAGCCGCGTTTTGGTATTACGGGTCGTGTGCGAGATATTCAGCCAGATGAGATTCCCAGTTTTCCAGGGATGGATGAGATTGCTTCTTTGCTGGTTATGAATCGGGCTGCGCTTTCTGAAGCGTTCGATCTGGTTGTTTTTGGTGGGACAACCATGGAGAGTCTGCTGCGTGGGTTGACGATGCGGGATATGATTCGCTGGATTGTGCGGCTGGTGAGTGGACTTGATCGGGGGCCAGGGGCGTCGCGAACTTCGCAGGATGTGGCTATTTTGCCTGGCTCTATTTTGAATACGCTCAGTTCAGCCGGGTTGTTGCAAGATTTGCGTACTTCGCTTGAGCGGTATTGTACCTGGTTGGATGCCAGTGTGGGGACGAAGGTGCGGCTGGTTTTTCCGTCAGAGGAAATGTCTACGCCGATGCTCCGGTATGCGATGAAT
>CAYFVX010000617.1:0-3609 GCA_964346425.1 uncultured Chloroflexaceae bacterium
GCTCAGTGCCATCCTCAAGCCTTCTTGCGGGTGGGCACGTGTCGGTGGACATGATATCGTCAAAGAAGCGCAAACCGTGCGCAAAAACGTTGGCCTGCTTACCGAATACCCTGGCCTCTACAACCGCATGAACGCCCTGGAATACCTGAGCTTTTTCGGCTCACTGCTGGGCATGGATACCCTTACCAGCTTTCAACGGGCGGAAAGCTTGCTCAAACAATTCGACCTCTGGGAAGCCCGTACCAAACGGCTCGACAGCTACTCCAAAGGCATGAAGCAAAAAATTGCCCTGGTGCGTGCGCTTATCCACGACCCACCCATCCTCTTCCTGGATGAACCCACCACCGCCATGGACCCGCAGAGTGCCCGTATGGTGCGCGACGCCATCGGCGAACTGCGGGCCGCCGACCGCACCATCCTGCTCACCACGCACAACCTGCCAGAAGCCGAATACCTGGCCGACCGTATCGCCATCGTCCGGCGCGGGCAGATTATCGCGGAAGGCACGATGGATGAACTCATGCAACAACTGATGGGCGAGCCGCTGTGGGAAATCCAGCTCGCGCATCCTGACCCACGGCTGCCTGCTTTGCTGCAAGACCTTGTACCGCTGGAACTGGTAGAAGAGGACCGCGTACACTATCGCTGCTCTGAACCATACCAGCTCAACCCATATATTTTGCAACGGTTGATGGAAAAAGGTCTCTCCATCACCGCAATAAGCGAAGTACAGCGCAACCTCGAACAGGTCTACCTGCGCATCGTGGGCGACCAGCAAACTGTCCCCGACACCATTGCCGAACAGGAGCAACTCACCCAACAGCCAGCCGCTATCAACTATCAACCAGAACTCACCGTCGAGGAACAATCCCGCTAACAAAAAGCGTGACCCTCGACCCCGTTGCGAAAGGAGCCTGAACTATGAGTATGGGAGCCGTATCCACCATCACCCGCCGCGAAGTGCGCGAGATGGTCAACGACTGGCGCATCATGGTGCCAATCTTTCTCCTCAGCTTTATTCTGCCGCTGATGCTCGTTGGCGCGTCCAGCCGCGTCATCCGCTTTGTCGAAGACGCAGCCCTGGCCGAACGGTTGGTGCCCTTTGCCATCCTGATTGTTGGTTTTATCCCGTCCAGCTTCTCGCTGATCACCGCGCTGGAATCCTTTGTCGGCGAACGCGAACGCAACAGCCTGGAGTCGCTGCTCTCTATGCCCATCACCGACAACGAACTCTATATTGGCAAGCTCTTCTCATCGCTGATTACGCCGCTGTTGTCCAGCTACGTCGCGATGCTCATGTTTACCTTCCTGATGTACACGATAGACTCGACGCTCTACTTCGGGGCAATAACGACGACAAGACTGGCCCTGCTCTTTCTGACTATTGGACTGGTAGCAATCACCATGGTCGCGGGAGCGGTCGTCATCTCCAGCCACATCAGCAGCATCCGCGCGGCCAACCTGATGTCCAGCTTCATCCTCGTCCCGATGGTGCTCATTATCCAGCTTCAGGCATTCCTGATTATCAACAACCACTGGGACGTGCAGCGTATCTCGGTACTCGCGCTGGCGGTGCTCGCTATCCTGCTGGTGCGTATGGGTATGCTCACCTTCAACCGCGAAGAAATCCTCTCGCGTGAACATCAGCATTCCGAGGACAGCAACCTGGGTACATTCTTCCAACGGCTGCTGCCAGATACTACCACTGCCATGCAGCGCGAAAAGCACATCCACCCCATCCGCGCCATTGCGCGGCGCGAACTGCACGAATCCGTCACCGACTGGCGCGTGCTGCTGCCCTTCTTTGTCCTGACCATTCTTATCCCGCTTGCACTGGTCAGCGGCACCAATTTTGCCGTCAACTTTATTGAAGACGCGCAACTGGTTGCCCGTCTGCTGCCATTTGCTATCCTGCTGGTCGGCTTTATTCCTGCCAGCTTCTCGCTGATTGTTGCGCTGGATTCGTTTGTCGGCGAGCGGGAACGCAATAGCCTGGAATCGCTGCTCTCTATGCCCATCTCGGATAATGCGCTCTATGCCAGCAAACTGATATCCTCCTGCATCACCCCGCTACTCACCAGTTGGGGGGCTATGCTGGTATTTGCGCTCGGCATGTCGCGCTTGCATGCCGTCCTGTATCACTATTCCATGACGCCCACTGTGCTGCTGCAATTGCTGCTGATGATCACCGTCATGACCATTGCTATGGTGGCCGGTGCCGTCGTCATCTCCAGCCATACCAGCACCATCCGTGCGGCAAACCTGCTGGCAAGTTTCGTACTCATCCCAATGGCCGTGACCATCCAGTTGCAAGCCCTGCTCATCATCTCCAATCGCTGGGATGCCATGTGGTTCGTTATCTATGCACTGGTTATCGTCACCATCGCGCTGATACGCACGGGGATGTCATCTTTCAATCGGGAGGAAATCCTCTCACGCGAACACGAAACCTTCAACTTCGCCACCATCCGCCAGACACTTGGCACCTTCTTCCGCGAATATCATCCAGCCGGCGTGATGCCCGACCAGTATCAGGGGCTTGCCCTCTCTCCCCGCCGCTTCTACACGAAAGAACTCCCGTCCTTCATGCGCGAAATACGGTTACCGCTGCTCTGCGCCCTCCTTGCCGCGCTTATTGGCCTGGGCACCGGCTGGTATATTGCGGACGACTTTCGCTTGATTGGTAACATTCAGAAGGGTGCGGATCGGTTTATTGCGCAGGTGGGTGCCGAACCATTGCCCTCCTCATCCATCGGCCTGTCCCTCTACATTTTTGTGAACAACCTGCGGGTCTCGCTCCTCTCCAATGTTTTCTCCGCGTTTGCATTTGGCATATTTGCAGTGATGGTGCCACTCGTTGCCTTTACGCAGGTCGGTTTTGTCGCATTCAAACTGCAAAGCCAGGGCGGAAGTTGGGCAATGCTTGGGGCAGACAGCCCGCTGCAATTCCTGATTGCCTACGTGCTCCCGCACGGTGTCATCGAACTGCCCACTTTCATCCTCAGCGCAGCCCTGGGTATCCGCATCGGTGCATCACTGATGTCGCCCCCTGGCGGATTCACCGTCGGGCAAAATCTGCTCTGGGCAATCGCAAATTTCCTGAAAATGTGGCTGTTCATCCTGCTACCACTGGTGCTGCTGAGCTCGCTGGTTGAGGGCCTGGTTACGCCAATGATTATCCAGGCGTTGTATTGACGTGCAACCCATAAAAAAGGTTGTGGGGTTTGGGACAGCGGATCCGTCCCAAACCCCACAACCTTTCAAATCGAAGATGCAATCCTCTCCAGACCTCGTCTCGTCACACCTCACCGTCGCACAAAAAGCACTCATTATACCCCATACATCTCATTTTGCAATACCTTTTTCGGCCCAAAACGCAAAGTTGGCACTTTTTGCGGAAAGTTGGCACTTTTTAACCGGATGCTAACTTTTCGGGTGCCAGGGTTGGCACTTTTTTGGCACTTTTTTGGCACTTTTTTGGCACTTTTTGGGTAGACATCGCAGCCATCATTTTGCTAAAGTAGAAACATCATTATTCAATGTAGTAATCACGTAGATTTCTCCTGAATTCAACCGTTAATAACTCGTTAAAACAACAAAGTAAAATCA